>VGTH01000019.1 GCA_016874755.1 Deltaproteobacteria bacterium
AACGCACCACAGCTTGTCGGAAAAGTAGCGCGCGGGACGAAGTATGACAATGGCAAAGAGATGAGGGTCGCCGCCTAGTATCTTTTTACACACCTATTGACAACGGCTCCTCTTACAATATCGCCAAAACACCCTAGGCACATCTATGTGACTGATTTTAAAGAGAATACCATTTATTGAATCGTAAGGTTTATTTACATAAAGTTGCCTAAAAGCTCCGCAAATCAGCCAAATTCTCCTTGACACTTTAGGCCAGGCTGTACGATGATCGGGCAAATCTAACTGTGGAGGTCTGGCTATGAAAGGCGGATTCAAACACGTCGCACTGTTTACAAAAGATCCGGACAAGCTGCTGGATTTCTACCAAAAACATCTTGGTTTCAGTTTGATCCGCCGCTCACCGTCGGGATCGCTCTACACCACCGACGGATTGATCATGTACGCGATGTTGAAACATCGTCCCAACACCGAAGCGCGTTGGGTGGGCTACGATCATTTCGGCTTTCACGTCACTAGCATGGAAGAAGCCAAACAGCGCGTCACCAAGGCTTTGCCCGATTGCCAATGGGGCCAGCGGCCGCAAGATGGACGCTACGCCGAGTATCGCTTCCTCGACATGAACGGCCACCCCGTAGATGTCTCCGAAGAAGGCTTTCGCACCAGCGGCGACACCACGCCGCCTACAGTGCGCCACGTGACAATCGAAGCATCGGATGTCGCCAAGACCGTGGCTTTTTACAGAGATACATTCGAGATGAAAGAGATCGCCCGTGCCACCGACGACGTCACACTTTCCGACGGCACCGTCGCGGTGGAGTTCGTCAAGAAGCAAGGCAGCGGCTCATGCCAAGTGCGCAGCATGGGTTTAGAAGTCAAAGACCCGGGGAGCGTGGCCGCAGGCTTCGGAGAAAAGAAATCGCTGGGAAACGGCAGGTTCGCAGTCAAAGACCTCGACGGCAACACACTCGAGTTGGCCGCGAGCTGGCAGCTCTGATTATTTTTCGTGCTGCGGCACAGCCGCAACCGAAGAAAAGAACCGCCGCAAAAAACGCAAAAGTCGCAAAAAATTTAACCCAGAGGCGGGGCTTAGACCCGCCCTCCGACAATTGTAGCGTGCGCCGTGCGCACCGGGAAATTCGCGCAGGCAGCGCAAATTCTCGACTATAGTGGTGCAGGTAGATCAAGATCCGTGCAGTCCCTCAGTCTTCGTTGGTTCCTAGTCCATTAGGATAAGTCTGGGCGGCTCGATCACACGCTGTCCGAAGAGAGTCTCGGCGCGCCAAGGCATCAAAACACCGATCCAGCAGAAGCTCAGCGCGGTCAAGATAATTCCGGTCGACTTCACTCAAGCGGAGCACATGGAAAAGCACGCCAAACGCTACCGCGAAATTTTTCTCTCGAGCAAAAAGTAGCGCCATGGGAGCCACCGAAGAGATCGCCGAGTTCGTCGCCGCCACGCGCACCGGGGGTATTCCTGACGCCGTGCTGGGATTGGCCAAGCGCGGCGTGATCGATACCTTGGGTGTCGCCATCGGCGCCGCCGCTCACCCCATCGGCGACATACTGTCGAAAACATTATCGCCGACAAGCACCGGCGCGGTTTGTCTGTGGAACGGCCGCGGCAAAGTCGACGCGATGGATGGGGCGCTTTGCAACGGCACCATCGGCCACACCTTGGACTTCGACGACGGCGGCGTTGCGCTGACGCCGATGCATCCTTCGACGCCGGTGCTCGCCGCGGTCTGGGCGCTCGGCGAGAGCGGCAACTTTTCTGGCAAAGACGTGCTGGCGGCGTACACCGTGGGCGTCGAAGTCGAGTGTAAGGTCGCCAGCGCCATATCGTTAACGCACTACGATCATGGCTGGCACTCGACGGCGGTGCTCGGTTCGTTTGGAGCTGCGGCTGGCTGCGGCTTTCTGCTAGGTTTGAATGTAGCAGCGCTGCGCACGGCCATCGGCATCGCGGCCTCGATGACCGGCGGGCTGAAAGTCAATTTCGGCACCATGACCAAACCGCTTCACGCCGGCCTGGCCGCGCGCAATGGCTTGATGGCAGCGCAACTGGCGCAACACGGCTGGACCGCCAATCAAAACGCATTGGAGACCGGAAAGGGATTTTTCGAGGTCTTCCAGTGCGGCGAAGTCGGCGCGCTGCATCTCGGCCAGCCCTTTCATTTTCACTCGCCCGGTGTCTCGATCAAGCGCTTTCCATCTTGCTCTGCCACCCACCATTGCATCGAAGCGATGCTCGCGCTCAAAAGCGCCCATAATCTTAGAGCTGAACAGATCGAGCGCATCGACTGCAGCGTGCACGCGGTTTCCTACCAAGCGCTACGCAAAGAGCCCGGGGTCTCAACCCCTGAGCAGGGCCGTTTCAGCTTGCACTTCACCATGCCGTTGATTGTTCTCGAAGGCTCGGTGGAGCTCAAACACTTCGCGCCGCGCTACTTTGACAGAAAAGATTTGCAGGCGCTTTCCAACAGGGTGGCGATCGCCATTCATCCGGAACTCGAAACTCTAGAGTCCAAGAAAAAAGCTTTCGGCGAAGTCACCGTGACTTTGAAAGACGGCCGCCGCCTGAGCCATCGCGCCACGGAGATTCGCGGCCGCCCGCCGCTGCCGCTCAGCGATGCCGACGTCGACGGCAAATTTGTCGGTTGCGCCGAGCCGGCACTAGGGGAAGACAAGGCGCGAGCGCTGTTAACGGCGCTGCGCTGTCTCGAGGCGCAGCAAGCGATGGGGCCGCTGCTGTCCCGCGCTTATTCCCTTGCATAATCGCAGTGCTCCGCATAATGATCCGCGGAGGAGCGGGAGTTCCCCGGGGTTGATCCGACGCGGCTTGGACATCCGCTCCATATTCGTCCGTAACGATTGGATTTGAGCGATTTCATTCTTTTTTGTGGGAGGACTCCGTGGCCAATCTCAAAGAACTCCAAACCGATGTGTTAGTTATCGGCGCCGGCAATGCCGCTCTGGTGGCCGCCGAAGCGGCCTACGATGCCGGGCTCAAAGTGACGACCCTGGAGCGCGCGCCGAAGATTCGCCGCGGCGGCAACTCGGCTTTTTCCGGCGGGCTGTTTCGCTTTGCCTTTAGCGACTTCGAGCATGTCAAAGAAATTGTCAACGAAACACCCGGCGTCGAGTTCACAGACGTCGACGTCGAGCCCTACCCGACCGACATGTTCTACGCCGACCTGATGCGTGTCACCGAAGGAATGGCCGATCCGGCACTCACCGAAATGCTCGTGGCACGCTCCGAGGAAGTCGTCACCTGGATGGCCAAGCATGGCATCGATTGGGAACTGCACATGAGCCATGTCGCCAAAGTCAAAGGCAAGTTTATCTGGCGCTCGGGCACGATCCCGGTCTCGGCGCGCGGCGGCGGCCATGGGTTGCAGGAAATGCACTTCAAGCATGTCGAAGAGCGCGGCATGGAGGTGCTTTATCAGGCGCGCGCCTTGGAACTATCGCAGGACGACAGCGGCGCGGTGAACGGCGCGCTAATCACGACGCCGGCGGGCAGACAAATGGTCAAAGCCAAAGCCGTGGTGCTCGCCTGCGGCGGCTTTGAATCCAACCCTGAGATGCGCGCGCGCTATCTCGGCCAGAACTGGGATTTGGTCAAAGTGCGCGGCACGCGCTACAACACCGGCGATGGCATCAACATGGCGGTGGCGGTAGGCGCCAACCCTTTCGGCCACTGGAGCGGCTGCCACGCCTCGGTGATCGACGGCGACAGCCCAAACATCGAAGCGGCACAGGATGAGAGCACGCGCTACTCCTACCCTTACAGCATCATGGTGAATACGCTCGGCGAGCGCTTCGTCGACGAGGGCGAGGACTTTCAGGTCTACACGTACGCCAAGACCGGGCGGCGCATACTCGCTCAGCCCGGCCAGATGGCTTTTCAAATTTTTGACGGCAAGACCATTCCGCTTTTGCGCAGCAACTATGTGCGCAGCCGCCCGGTGGTGGCCAATACGATCGAGGAATTGGCCGACGGCTTAGGCATCGAACCAAAACGTTTGCGCCGGACTGTCGATGAATTCAACAAAGCGGTGTCACCGGCGGAGTTCGACTTTTCCAAGCGCGACGGCAAGTGCACGATCGGTTTAAATCCCGACAAATCGAACTGGGCGTCGCCCATCGACACCCCGCCCTATCAAGCCTACTCCGTTGCCTGCGGCATTACCTTTACCTACGGCGGCCTGCGCATCGATCCGCAGTGCCGGGTGTTGACCGCGGACGACGAACCGATTCCCGGTTTGTGGGCGGCCGGCGAATTGACCGGCGGATTTTTCTATCACAACTATCCGAGTGGGTCTGGCTTGATGCGCGGCGCCATCACCGGCCATGTATCCGCGAGCGAAGCCGTGAAATATATCAAAGGCAAATAACTCGCCGCGTAATGCGCCACGCGACGCTGAACGGCGTGATCGTACCACGTCAAGTAGTGTCGTTATCGGGATCGCGCTTATTTGAGTGACTTGATATCCGGCTTCTCCGCCGGTTTCGGCGGCGCTTTGTCGGGGGACTTCGCCTCAAGGCCCGGGGCGGGACCGACGCCGCGTTTCTGCAGCTCATCGATGACCATCTTGGCGCCGGGGTGGCCTTTGGCCGCCAGCTCTGCGGTTTTGGTCATCAGGGTTTGGAACTGGCTCTGAATCTTCTGCGACTCCTGCAGCGCAGCATCTTGGCTCTCTTTAGCGATGCTGAGGTTGGTGCGGTCGCGCAGCAATTGTACCGCTTGCGCGCCATGCCAAATCAAAAGCGCTAACAGCGTCAGGAGAAACGCCAGTTGTAGACTGTTACTTTCCCCGGGCACGAATTCTTCCGCCGCGTCCGCTTGCGAACTTCGTTGTTCATCCGCTTCCACAGGTCCTCATTTCTTTGGCGCCGGAGCTTCCGGCGCGCCGCCCAGATTGATACCGCTCGAGACCAGCAGGTTTCTTAGCTGCTCGTCTTTGCTCTGCACGGCAAGGTTGGCCAACACGGTGACAACCTGGCGATAGAGCGCTTCGATCTGCACCGTCTGAGCGATGGTTTGCTGGCGATCGCTCAGCTCGGCCTGGGTCGACTGAACGTTGTTCTGCAAAAATACATTGACGACGACAAGCAGCAACAACACCGCGGACAAAATCATCGGTAAGATTTTGCTTTTCAGCATCTTCCCTCTTTCCCTCTAGAGCTTGTAAAAGCGCGCCGCGTTTCCTCGCATGGTCGGCCTCCGGCGTTAAAGATCGGCTGATTTAACCGCAAAGAACGCAGCGAACGCAAAGGTAAGATCCCATCGTGCCATTTTCAGGCGAAGCCACGGCAGTGATTTTTTGCGTTCTTTGCAGTGTTTTCTTCAGCTTGCTACCAGATCAGATTGCCCAGCCGCTCCCAGCGCACCCAGCGGTCGCCGCCGTCCCAGGAGAAATAGATCAGAAAAGCTTTGCCACGCACGGCATCCAGGCTGACATAGCCCCAGAAGCGGCTATCGTAGCTGCGATCGCGGTTATCGCCCATGACGAAGACATGATTCTCAGGCACGGCGCGCGGCCCGTAGTCGCGGCCACTCATGCCAGCGGCTTGCGGGTCGTCACCTTCGAAGTGGGCATGGGCATCTTCGACTTGCTTGCCGTTGATGTAAACTTTCTTATTGCGCACTTCGACCGTGTCGCCGGCGACGCCGATCACCCGTTTGATAAAGTCTTTGGACGGGTCCTCGGGAAAAATAAACACAATCACGTCGCCGCTCTGCGGCTTGCGGTAGTCGAGCAGGTATTTTTCTAAGAACGGCATGCGGATGCCGTAAGCTAGCTTATTGACCAGAATATGATCGCCGATTTGCAGGGTTGGAATCATCGAGCCGGAGGGAATCCTGAATGCCTGCACGATGAAGGTCCGGATGAACAGCGCCAGCAGCAAAGCCATAAAAATGGCTTCGGCGTACTCGCGGATGGCGGATTTGGTCTTAACGTTGGCTTGCGCTTCCATCACGGAGTCTTTTTTCACCTTACTCACCTTTGCCCAGCCAGACAACCTTACCGTGGATCACTCGGATTTGCCATATCTTCGCTGCGCTCAGAATCGCAAATCTCACATTTAATATCTCAGACTTTGAGATCTGAAATTTGAGATTTGAGATCGCGAAGCGCTTTAGACTTTCAAGGCGGCAAGAAAAGCTTCCTGCGGGATTTCCACTTTGCCCACCTGCTTCATGCGCTTCTTGCCCTCTTTCTGCTTTTCGAGAAGCTTGCGCTTGCGCGTAATATCGCCGCCGTAGCACTTGGCTGTCACGTTTTTGCGCAGCGCTTTGACCGCTTCGCGGGAGATTATCCGGCTGCCGATGGCGGCCTGGATGACAACCTCAAACATCTGGCGCGGGATCAACTCGCGCATTTTCTGCACCAGATCGCGGCCGCGATAGTAGGCGTTGTTGCGATGGACGATCATCGACATGGCATCGACCAAATCGCCATTGATGCGCACGTCGAGCTTGACCAGGTCGGCGGCGCGGTAGCCGGCCACTTCGTAATCCATTGACGCATAGCCCCGGCTCAGCGATTTTAAACGGTCATAGAAATCGACGACGATCTCGTTGAGCGGCAGCTCATAGACCAGCATCACCCGATTCGGACCCAGGTAGCGAATCTCTTTCTGCGTGCCGCGCTTCTCCTCGCAGATCTTCATGACGCCGCCGACGAATTCCTGCGGCAAGTGCAGCGTCGCTTGAATCACCGGCTCTTCGATCCGCTCAATGTTGCCGTCGCTGGGAAACTTGACCGGGTTGTCCACCAACAAGACTTCGCCTGTGGTTGTAGTGATCTGGTAGACCACCGTCGCCGCAG
This sequence comes from Deltaproteobacteria bacterium, assembly GCA_016874755.1. Lineage (NCBI taxonomy): Bacteria > Pseudomonadati > Myxococcota > Myxococcia > Deltaproteobacteria bacterium. The sequence goes on from VGTH01000019.1 coordinate 6,837, forward strand.
TGGTAATCAAGCTGAGCGAGAACTCGCGCTCGAGCCGCTCGCGCACGATGTCCATGTGCAGCAGCCCCAGAAAGCCGCAGCGAAAACCAAAGCCCAACGCCTGCGAAGTTTCCGGTTCGTAGGTAAACGACGAATCGTTCAACCGCAGTTTCTCGAGCGCCTCGCGCAGCGCCTGGTATTGTCCGGAGTCGGTGGGATAGAGGCCGCTGAAAACCATCGGCTTCATCGGTTTGAAGCCGGGCAGAGGTTGGCTCGCCGGCCGCTCCTCGCTCGTGATAGTGTCGCCGATGCGCGTCTCGGCAACCTCTTTGATGCCGGCCATCAAGAAACCGACTTCGCCGGCGCCCAATTCATTTACCTCGACCGGCCGCGGCCCGTAAACGCCCAAACGCAACACTTCAAAGGATCGGCCGCTTGACATCATGCGGATGCGCGAGCCTTTGACGACTTGGCCATCAAAAACTCGCATCATCACGACGGCGCCGTGATAGGGGTCGAACCAGCTATCGATGATTAACGCGCGCAGCAGGTCGGTGATTTTGCCTTTCGGCGGCGGCACGTTTTTGATGATCGCTTCGAGGATCTCTTCGGTGCCGACGCCCTCTTTCGCGCTGGCCAGTATCGCCCCCGACGCATCGATGCCGATCACGTCCTCGATCTCCTGCTTCACCCGCTCCGGCTCGGCGCTCGGGAGATCGATCTTGTTGATTACCGGAATTACTTCGAGATCATGATCAATCGCCATATGCACATTGGCGACGGTCTGCGCTTCGACGCCCTGCGCCGCATCGACAATCAGCAAGGCGCCCTCGCAGGCCGCCAAGCTGCGCGAAACTTCGTAGGTAAAATCGACATGGCCGGGCGTGTCGATGAGATTGAGGGTATATTCCATGCTGTCTTTGGCTTTGTAGTGCAGACAGACCGGGCTGGCCTTGATGGTAATACCACGCTCGCGCTCGAGCTCCATGCTGTCCAAGATCTGGTCGGTTCGCTCGCGCGCGCTGATGGCGCCGGTGAATTCCAACAGACGGTCGGCTAGAGTCGATTTGCCGTGATCAATATGGGCGATGATTGAGAAATTGCGAATGCGGTCCGATGTCATTACGGCGCCGAGTCACGCCACCAGGAGATGGTCGTTTTGAGTCCTTGGTCGAGCGGCATTTGAGCTTGCCATCCTAAGACCTTTTTTGCCAGACTTGCGTCCAGGGAGCTGCGGCGCTGTTCACCGACCTTCGCCGGTGCGTGAATCGCCTCGCAGGGACTGCCAAGACCTTTGCGCAGCTCTTGGTAAATGGTCACCACGTCGGTTTCTTTGCCGGTGCCGATATTGATCGGCCCGACATAGTCGCTATCTAGTGCCGCTAGATTAGCACGCACGACATCTCCAACAAAGACATAGTCACGAGTTTGTTTGCCATCGCCATTAATAGTCGGACTCTTGCCCTCAACCAACAGCGAAATGAAAATCGCCACCACCCCGGCCTCGCCTTTGCTCGACTGGCGCGGGCCGTAGATGTTGGCGTAGCGCAGCGCGATATAGGGAATCCCGAAAGCTTGATGGTAGTAGCCCAAGTACAACTCGCCGGCGCGCTTGCTGACGCCGTAGGGGCTCGCCGGACGCGTCGGATGATCCTCGGCGGCGGGAAAAACATCTTGCTCACCGTAGGCAGCTCCCCCGGACGACGAAAATAGCACTTTTTTCACGCCGCTGTTTTTGGCCGCTTCGAGTATGCTAACGAAACCCAAAATATTGACCCGCGCATCGAACATCGGGTCGGAAACCGAATGGCGCACGTCCATCTGCGCCGCATGGTGATTGAGCACGTCAGGCTTGATCGAGCCGATTAACGCCGCCGCTTTCTTGTCGGCGATGTCGACTTCATGGAGCTTGGCTTTGCAATTGACGTTGGCTTTCTGACCGGTGGAGAAATCGTCGAAAATGTGCACTTCATGGCCACGCTCAATGTAGGCATCGACAATATGCGAAGCAATAAACCCCGCGCCGCCGGTGACGACGATCTTCATCCGTTTAATTCCCTTTCACCCGCGGCCGAAAATATTCGATGGTCTTCGTCAATCCCTCTTCAAGTTGGACTTTCGGCGCCCAACCGAGAATCGTTGTCGCCTTGGTGATATCCGGCTGACGCACCTGCGGGTCATCCTCAGGCAGCGGCTTGTAGACGATTTGGCTTTTGGACCGGGTGAGCTCGATGATTTTTTCAGCGAACTGCAGCACGGTCATCTCATAGGGATTGCCGATGTTCACCGGCAAATGATAGCTCGACTCCAATAACTTCTGTATGCCGGCGACTAGGTCGTCGACGTACTGAAAGCTGCGCGTCTGCTGTCCCTGGCCGTAGACCGTCAGCGGCTGGCCGGTTAGCGCTTGAGAAATAAAATTGGGCACCACGCGGCCGTCGCGCAGGCGCATGCGCGGCCCATAGGTGTTGAAGATGCGCACGATGCGGGTGTTCAAACCATGATAGCGATGGTAAGCCATGGTCATGGCCTCGGCGAAGCGCTTCGCTTCGTCGTAAACGCCGCGCGGACCGACCGGGTTGACGTTGCCCCAGTACTCTTCGTTTTGCGGCCGCACCAACGGATCGCCATACACTTCCGAGGTTGAAGCAAGCAAATAAGTCGCCCCCTTGGCTTTAGCCAAACCCAGGGTGTTGTGGGTGCCCAGCGCGCCGACTTTCAACGTCGGAATCGGCAGCTCAAGATAGTCCACCGGGCTCGCCGGCGAAGCAAAGTGAAGCACGAAATCGAGCGGCTCTTGAACTTCGATATAGCGGCTGACGTTGTGGTCGACGAAGCGAAAGCGCGGGTTCTTAAGAAAAGCCCCGACGTTTTCTTTCGCGCCCGTCGAATAGTTGTCCATGCAGATCACTTCATGCCCTTGGGCGAGAAAATGCTCGCACAGATGAGAACCGATGAAGCCTGCGCCGCCGGTGATTAAGTATCTAGCCATTGTTTCTTCCAATCGAGTAGTATTTGAAGCCAAGCTTGAGGAGATCCGCTGGATCGTAGATATTGCGGCCGTCGAAAATCACCGGCTGCTGCAAGAGATTCTTGACCCGAGCAAAATCGGGCCGGCGAAATTCATTCCATTCGGTCAAGATCAACAGCGCCGCCGCGCCGTGCAACGCATCGTAGTTGCGATGCGTGTACTGAATCCGGTCGCCGAAAATCTTGCGCGCTTCTTCCATCGCTTCGGGATCGAACGCCTGCACCCGCGCGCCGGCAGCGAGCAGCGATTCGATGACTTTGATGGCCGGCGCGTCGCGCATGTCGTCGGTGCGCGGCTTAAAAGCAAGACCCCAGATCGCAAAGGTGAGGCCTTTTAAATGGGCGCCAAAATGGCGCTGGACTTTTTCGAAGAGCAGATTTTTTTGCCGCTCGTTGACCGCCTCCACGGCTTTCAAGAGAAGCATTTCCGGCGTGTCGCCGCCCATGCTGATCATCGCCCGTATGTCTTTGGAGAAACACGAACCGCCGTAGCCCGCGCCCGGAAAAATAAAGTGCGGCCCGATGCGCCGGTCGAGACTAATCGCGCGCCGCACCTCGCCGATATTGGCGTGCATCGACTCGCACAATTTGGCCACTTCATTGATGAACGAAATCTTGGTTGCCAACATGGCGTTGGCGGCGTACTTGCTCATCTCGGCGCTGCGGCTGTCCATGGTCAAGATCGGATTGCCGGTGCGCACAAACGGCTCATAGAGCTCTTTGATGGTCGCCAACGCCTCGGCGTTGTCGCCGCCCAAAACGACGCGATCGGGTTTCATGAAGTCTTCGACGGCGGCGCCCTCTTTCATGAACTCCGGGTTGGAAATCACCGCGAAGGGCACTTTGGTCTCTTCGGATATCCACTGCTTAATTTGATCGGCGGTGCCCACCGGCACCGTGCTTTTGGTGACGATAACCTTAAACTCGTCCATCGCCTTGGCGATGCCCTTGGCAGTCGCCTTGACGTACTGCAAGTCGGCGTGGCCAGTCTGCCCCTGCGGCGTGCCCACGGCGATGAAAATAATCGGCGACGCTTTGACGGCGTCATTCAAGTTCGTGGTAAACGTCAGACGCTGATCTTCGGCGTTGCTCTTGACCATCTCTTCCAAGCCCGGCTCGTAGATCGGCACCTTGCCGTCGTTGAGCATGGCAATTTTTTCGGCGTCGATATCGACGCAAATAACATCGTTGCCGCTTTCGGCAAAGCAAGTACCGGCGACCAGGCCAACGTAGCCCGTGCCAACGACTGTGATTTTCATTATCCTTCTCCCAAAACCTCTCTTACCGCATAGACCGGCTTGCCTTGCGACTCGTGATAAGTGCGCGCCAGCATTTCGCCCAACAGCCCCATCGTCACGAACTGAAAACCGATGAAGATCAGCAAAATCGCCAGCAGCAAAAGCGGCCGGTCGCCGATGTTGGCGCCATAGATCAACTTTTCCAGTGTCAAAGATATGGCAAGGGCAAAGCCAGCTAGGCCGCTGATCACCCCGATGGGACCGAAGACATGCGAGGGCCGGGTCGAGTAGCTGATCAAGAATTTCACCGTCAGTAGATCGAGAACCACGCGTAACGTCCGGGTAATGCCATATTTCGACTTGCCGCGCAGACGCGGCCGATGATTCACTTTCAACTCGGCAACCCGCGCACCTCGTTCGTAGGCTATCGCCGGAATGAAGCGGTGCATTTCGCCATAGAGTTTCAAATCCCGTGCCACTTCCCGAGTCATCCCTTTGAGAGTGCAGCCATAGTCATGGAGCTGCACCTTGGTGGTCATCGAGATCAGTCCGTTGGCGATCATCGAAGGCAGGCGCCGGTTGAGAAACGCGTCCTGTCGCTTGTGGCGCCAACCCGCAACCAGATCGAACCCCTTGTCGAGCTCCGCCAACAGCGCCGGAATGTCGGCGGGATCGTTCTGGCCGTCACCATCCATCATGATAACGACATCGCCGCGCGCATGGGCCAAACCCGCCGCCATTGCCGCGGTCTGGCCAAAATTACGCTTGAGTCGCACAACTTTGAGCCGCTTTTCCGCATGATGAATTTTACTCAGCATGTCGAAGGTGGCGTCCTGGCTGCCATCGTCAACGGCAATGATTTCGTAAGACTTACCGAGCGGCTGCAGAGCTTCGGTGATTTCCCGAATCAGCGGCTCGACATTTTCTTCCTCGTTGTAAACGGGAATGACTATGGAGAGCTCCATCGTTACGTATGAAAGTCGGTCAACTGAACGAAGCGTTGATAGCGCTCCTCGATGTCGGCGAGCGAGGCGCTCGTCAGACGCTTGACACCGAAATCTTCCACTGTGAACGATGCCACCACTGAACCATAAACTATGGCGCGGCGAATGCCTTTTTGGCTGGTGTCACCGGAGCGCGCCAGCTGACCCATGAACCCGCCGGCGAAGGAATCACCTGCACCGGTGGGGTCGAAAACCTCTTCCAACGGATAGGCCGGCGTGGCAAAAACCGAGGAATCGGAGAACTGCAACACCCCGTACTCGCCCCGTTTGATCAACACGGTTTTCGGCCCCATTTTGAGAATCGCCCGCGCCGCTTTGACAATGTTGTTGTAGCCGCTTAACAAGCGCGCTTCGGAATCGTTGAGCACCAGGGTCTCGATGCGGCCCAATACTTTGCGCAGCTCATCGGGGCTCGAATTGATCCAGTGGTCCATCGTATCGCATACCACCAGCTTCATGCGGCGAATTTGATTCAAAACTTCGCCCTGCATGGCCGGATCGATGTTGCCGAGAAAAACATACTCGGCGTCGCGATAGCGCTCCGGCAAGCTGGGCACAAAGCCCGCCAGCACGTTTAAGTGCAACTCCAGCGTGTCGCGCACATTGATATCTTCATGGTAGCGGCCGCGCCAGTGAAAAGTATCGCCGCTGGCGCGGGCCAAGCCTTCAAGATCGATCTTGCGCTCGTGAAATAGATCGAGATACTCTTGCGGAAAGTCGCGGCCGATAACGCCAACGATTCTGACCGGCGCAAACAGACTCGCTCCCAACGCAAAATAAGATGCCGACCCGCCGAGAATTCGCTCGGCGGAGCCAAACGGCGTCTCGATCGAATCGAACGCCACGGTGCCAACAACCAGTACACTCATAGATATTTCCCAACAATCGGTTTTAGCTCGCTTTTGACTTTCTCCGGGATGCGCGAACGATCGGTGATTATAGCATTCTTCAACGAGGACGCACAGCTACAACTGCGGCTTCCGGGCGCGCCGTGGGCCAGTTGACGCACGGTCTTTTGCGCCAGCTCGACGTTTTGCGTTAGCACTTGCAGGACGTGATCGATGTCGACGTCGCCCGCCGCTTCGTTCCAGCAGTCGTAATCCGTCGCCAAGGCGAGCGTGGCAAAACAGATCTCCGCCTCCCGCGCCAGCTTGGCTTCCTGCAAATTGGTCATGCCGATGATGTGCGCGCCCCAGCTGCGATAGAGATGGGACTCGGCGCGGGTGGAGAACTGCGGCCCCTCCATGCACAGATAGGTGCCGCCGCGATGCACTTGGCCGCCCGCCTGTTCGGCTGCGCTGACCAGTTGCTGCGACAGCACGGCACAAAACGGATCGGCCAGGCTCACGTGGGCGACGATGCCGTTGCCGAAAAAAGTGCTCGGCCGCTGCGTGGTACGGTCGATGAATTGGTTCGGCACCACCAAATGGCCGGGCGCGATCTCTTCGCGTAGACTGCCAACCGCGCTGATCGAAACTATCTGCTCAACGCCCAACTTTTTCATCGCGAAAATATTGGCGCGGAAATTCACCTCGGTGGGCAAGTAGCGGTGACCGCGGCCATGACGCGGCAAAAAAACCAACTGGGCACTGCCTAGCTTGCCGCGCACCAGCACATCCGATGGTTTGCCGAACGGCGTGTCGACCTCGACTTCGCTAACGTCCGCTAATCCATCCATGTGGTAAAGGCCGCTGCCACCAATGACGCCGATCATCGAATCACTCATGGGATTGACCTAATTGAAAGAGACGGTTTGCGCGGTTTCTTGCCACGGCCCCTGCGCCTGACCTTGCAATTGACCGCAGGCAGCGGCGATATCGTCACCGCGCGGCCGGCGCACATTGACCTGTATATGGTGATCGAACAAGACCTGCTGAAATTGCTTGATGCTCTCTTCCGTCGGCCGCTGAAACTCGCTCTGCTCATGCGGGTTAAAGGGAATAACGTTGACCTTGCTCGGCACACCGCGGAGCGCGCGGCATAGGGCTTGGGCGTCGGCGCGAGAGTCGTTAATGCCGCGCAGCAAAACATATTCGAAGGTAATCCGCTTGCGCGGCCCGAGCGGCAATTTGCGGCAGCACTCCAGCAGTTGCGCGAGCGAATACTTGCGATTGACCGGCATCAAGCGGCCGCGCAATTGATCGCTCGCGGCGTGCAGCGAAATCGCCAGACTGACATTGGTTTCGGCGATGAGCTTTTCGATTTGCGGGATCAACCCGACCGTCGACAGGGTCACGCGTCGCGGCGCAATCGCCAAGCCCCAGCTGTTGTCGGTCATGATTTTGATCGCTTCGAGCGTGTGCTCGTAGTTGGCCAGCGGCTCGCCCATCCCCATGAGCACCACGTTGGTAATCCGACTATCCGGCGCCAGCCCGCGGCTCGCTTCAATGATCTGTTCGACAATCTCACCGGTGCGCAAGTTGCGCTTGAAGCCCAGCTTGGCGGTGGCGCAAAAAGCACAGCCGTAGGCGCAGCCCACCTGCGTTGAGATGCACAGCGTCAAGCGCTTGGTTTCGGGGATCACAACGCTCTCTATGCTCTGTCCATCGCTGAGGCCGAACAAAAACTTGATCGTGCCATCGGCGGATTCGGCGCGCCGCACAACTTTCAAGCTACCGATCGAGAAGTCTGCTTCCAGCCGTGCCCGCAGCGGCGCCGAAAGATTGCTCATTTCGGCGAACGACATGGCGCGTTTCTGGAACAGCCATTGCCAAACTTGCTGGGCCCGGTAGAGCGGCTGCGTGAGACCCTTTAGATAAGCTTCAAACTCTTGCAAGCCTAAATCTTTGATGTCGGGCTTCATCGCTGGCGCGCCCTGCGCTCGATTTTCAGCGAGGCCTAGTATCGGTGAATCTCGTCGGGTTTGAAGAAAAATGCAATCTCGTTGGCGGCCGTTTCCGCTGCATCGGAGCCGTGCACGGCGTTCTTCTCAACGTCCTTGCCGAAATCCTTGCGAATGGTGCCCGGCGCTGCTTTGGCCGGGTCGGTGGCGCCCATCAGATCGCGGTTTTTCTGGATGGCGTTTTCACCTTCGAGCACCGAAACGAAGACCGGTCCTGATGACATGTAGGTGCACAGATCATTGTAAAACGACCGCTCTTGGTGCACGGCATAAAACGCTTGGGCGCGCTCGAGGGAAAGCCGCAACAACTTGCCGGCGGCAAGGGTCAAGCCCGCCGCCTCGAAACGTCGCAAAATGTCGCCGATCAGATGACGCGACACCGCGTCAGGCTTAACAATCGATAAGGTTCTCTCAACGCTCATTACTTCCCTAACGCCTCCCGCATAGTTTGTCCGATGGTCGCCGGCGACGACGCCATGCGAATGCCGGCGTCTTTCATCGCTGCGATTTTCTCTTTCGCCGTGCCTTTGCCGCCCGAAATGATCGCGCCCGCATGGCCCATGCGTTTGCCCGGCGGCGCGGTCTGCCCGGCGATGAAGCCGGCCATCGGCTTTTTCATATTGGCTTTGGCCCAGGCTGCCGCTTCCTCTTCGGCACTGCCGCCGATCTCACCGATCATGACCACCGCCTCAGTGCCAGGGTCGTCTTTGAACATTTTCAACACGTCAATAAACTCGAAGCCATGCACCGGGTCGCCGCCGATGCCGACGCCGGTCGACTGGCCCATGCCGAGGCGGGTCAATTGGTCGACCGCCTCATAAGTCAAGGTGCCGCTGCGCGAGACCACGCCAACGGTCCCCGGCCGATGGATATGCCCCGGCATGATACCGATCTTGCATTCGCCGGGAGTGATCGTCCCCGGGCAGTTAGGGCCCAGCAGCTGCGAGGCGCGGCCCTGCAGGTAGCGCTTGACCTTCACCATGTCGCGCACCGGCACACCTTCGGTGATACAGGTGATCAACGGAATGTTGGCGTCCGCCGCTTCGAGAATCGCATCGGCAGCAAACGGCGGCGGCACATAGATAACGGTCGCGTTGGCGCCGGTCGCTTTCACCGCCTGCTCGACCGTGTCGAAAATCGGAATCCCTTCGTAGCTCGTGCCGCCCTTGCCCGGCGTCACACCGCCGACCATCTGCGTGCCGTACTCTTTGCACGCCTTGGTGTGGAACTGGCCGGTGGCGCCGGTGATGCCCTGAGTCAGAACCCTGGTATTTTTGTTGACTAAGATAGACATCTGGTTATTTTGGATTTGCGATTTTGGATTTTGGATTATCGAAATGTGTCCAGCGCCGAGTGAAATTGATATTCATCTTGCTCTTCCCCCAAGCCAAAATCGGCAATCTAAAATCCAAAATCACTTGATTGCTTTAACGATTTTCTCCGCCGCCTCGGCCATGGTTTCCGCGCTGATGATCGTCAACCCCGAGTCAGCGAGAATTTTCCTGCCGATCTCGACGTTGGTGCCCTGCATGCGCACCACCAACGGCACCTTGATCCTCAATTCTTTCGCCGCTTCGACGATGCCTTGAGCGAGCACGTCGCAGCGCATAATGCCGCCGAAGATATTCACCAACACGCCACGCACCCGGGAGTCTTCCAACAATATTTTAAAGGCGTGGGCGACTTTCTCTTTGTTGGCGCCGCCGCCGACATCGAGAAAGTTGGCCGGCTCGCCGCCGTAATGTTTGATGATATCCATGGTCGCCATCGCCAGCCCGGCGCCGTTGACCATGCAGGCAATATTGCCATCGAGCGAAATATACGAAAGATCGTAGCGGCTCGCTTCCACTTCGCGCGGATCTTCTTCGTGGATGTCGCGCAGTGCGACGATTTCTTTCTGTCGGAAGAAGGCGTTGCTGTCGAAATTCATCTTGGCGTCGAGCGCCATGACCTGCCCTTCTTTGGTGATGATCAGCGGATTGATCTCGGCAAGCGAGCAGTCGCACTCATCGAACACCCGGAAGAGCGCCTGCATCACATTGCCCATCTGCCCGGCCAGCGCCTGCGGAACGCCTAGCGCATAAGCGGTGCGCCGGCACTGAAAGCCGGCCAAGCCGATCACCGGATCGATGCTCTCGCGAAAAATTTTCTCAGGATGGTTCGCCGCCACCTCTTCGATCTCGACGCCGCCTTCCGAGGATGCAATCAGCGTCACCCGCGACTGTGCCCGATCGAGCACCATGGCGAGATAGATCTCCCGTTCGATGTTGACGCCCTGCTCCACCAGGACGTGCTGGACGATCACCCCTTCGGGTCCGGTCTGATGCGTCACCAGGGGATGACCGAGCATGTCGTGCGCCTTTTGCGCCGCTTCATCGGGAGTCTTAACGACCTTGACGCCGCCCCCTTTGCCGCGCCCGCCAGCATGGATCTGCGCCTTCACGCACCAGACACTGCCGCCCAGCTCCAGCGCCGCCTGCTTCGCTTCGGCGGCAGTCGACGCGACGATGCCCTTTGGCACCGCAACGCCGAAACGCTTGAGCAGCTCCTTTGCCTGGTACTCGTGAATATTCATTCGGTTAGACCACCATAAAGCGAGACCCTAAGACTAAACCATTAGCCCCAGGGTCTCAACTTGCGGACTCTCTCTTATGTAAACTAGGCGACGCCCAAAATCCGATTCATCGCGGAAACGATGTCCTTAACATGGTTAAGCGATTCGTTGAACGCTTTCTTATCGGCATCCGACAGTTTCAATTCGATCACTTTTTCGACGCCGCCGGCACCGATCATGACCGGAACACAGAAGTAGTAGTCACTGACCCCGTACTCGCCTTCGAGCAGCGCGGCACAGGGCAAAATTTCTTTCTTGTCGAACAGAAAAGCTTCCGTCATCTGGATGGCAGCCGATGCCGGCGAAAAATAAGCCGAGCCGGTTTTCAAGAGCGCGACGACTTCACCACCGGCGTTACGCACGCGAGCTTCGATTTCATCGAGTCGCTTGCTCGGGATCAAATGTTCCACCGGAGTCGGGCCGACGAAACAGGTGCTGCGCACCGGCACCATATCGTCACCATGGCCGCCCATCACCATCGCCTGCACGCTCTTCACCGAAACATTCAGCTCTTTGGCGATAAACGATCGATAACGCGATGAATCAAGAATGCCCGACTGACCGACGACGCGATTCTTTGGGAAGCCCAGAGCGCGCTGCATCAAAGTCACCATCGCATCCAACGGGTTGGTGACAACGATGACAAAGGAATTGGGTGCGAATTTTTTAATGCCGTCGGCAACCGAATTTAGAATTTTGCAGTTGGTGCCGAGCAAATCGTCCCGGCTCATGCCCGGCTTGCGCGCAATACCGGCCGTGACGATACAGACATCCGCGCCCGCGATATCGTCATATTTAGTGGTGCCGATCACGTTGCCATCAAAGCCTTCCACCGGCCCGGCATGGGACAGGTCCAACGCCTTCCCTTGTGGCAAGCCATCGACCACGTCGAACAACACGACGTCACCCAAGCCCTTGAGCAGCGCCAGATGGGCCATCGAGCCGCCAATATTACCTGCACCGATTAATGCAATCTTCTTCCTAGCCATCACTTCCTCTTAATGTTCCTTCAACGCAAGACGCTAAACCCGAGACGCCAAAGGGCGCTTAATTCATGTGCGAGATGATCGCATCGCCAAAGCCCGAGCAGCTCACCAGCTTGGAGCCCGGCATCAAGCGCTCGAAATCGTAGGTCACCGTCTTGGCGTTGACCGCGCCTTCGATACCTTTGATGATCAGGTCCGCGGCTTCGCTCCAACCCATATAGCGCAGCATCATTTCGCCCGAGAGAATCACTGAGCCCGGGTTGACTTTGTCGAGGTCGGCATACTTGGGCGCGGTGCCGTGGGTCGCTTCGAAAACCGCGTGACCGGACTCGTAGTTGATGTTCGCCCCGGGGGCGATGCCGATGCCGCCCACCTGCGCGGCCAACGCATCCGAGAGATAGTCGCCGTTCAAGTTCATGGTCGCAATGACGTCATAATCCTTGGGGCGAATTAGCACGAATTGCAGCGTCACATCGGCAATGGAGTCTTTTAGCATCAGCTTCTTTTTCCATTTGCCGTCGCCATGGGTCGGCCAAAGCTTAAGCGCTTCTTCAACTTCTTTTTTGATATCGCCCTGCTGCGACGGTGACATCATATCGAATCCGGGATCGATCGCCTTGGCGTTGTCCTCGACACTGATGTTAGGGTTAGCTTCCTTATTGCCCAGGATCCACGACTCGCGTTCGCTGACAACATCGTTACGGAACTCTCGCTTACCGAGGGCATAACCCCATTCCATGAACGAACCCTCGGTGTACTTCATGATGTTGCCCTTGTGAACGAAGTTCACGTTCTTACGCTTGTTCGCCAGCGCCCATTGGATCGCCGCGCGCACCAAACGCTCGGTGCCCTCGACGGAAACCGGCTTCAAACCGATGGACGCGGAGTCCGGGAAGCGAATCTTGGCATACTCTTTGGGGAAGGTTTCTTTGAGCTGGGCCTTAAACTTGGCGTTGGCTTCACTGCCGTTGGGAAATTCGATGCCGGTATAAATGTCCTCGGTATTTTCCCGGAACACGACCATGTCGCAGAACTCGGGGTGTTTTAGGGGCGAGGGCACTCCATTAAAATAACGCACCGGCCGTTGGCAGACATAAAGGTCGAGCAGCTTGCGCAGGCCGACGTTGAGCGAAGTCATGCCACCACCGATCGGCGTGGTCAGCGGCCCTTTGATACCGACTAGAAACTCGGAAAAGGCCGGCACCGTTTCGTCATGCAACCAACTGTTATATTGCTTGAACGACTTCTCACCCGCGTAGACTTCCATCCAATGAATCTTCTTCTTGCCGCTGTAGGCTTTTTGCACCGCGGCGTCGAAAACCCGCACCGAGGCGCGCCAGATATCGCGGCCGGTGCCGTCGCCTTCGATGTAAGGAATGATTGGGTTATCGGGAACTTGCAGCTTCTTGTTCGCGCCCATGGTGATCTTGGCGCCATCTTTGGGGACTTTGACAATTTTGTATTCGGCCATACGCTCCTCACCTATAAAAATAGCCTAAGGGCATTTTGCGCTCCCCTTAGGCTATTTTCATTTGTTAAATTTTTGACTGCTGGAATCTAGCTGATTAGTATTTTTTTTTCAACAAGTTCAGGGCTCACTTTTCTTCTGTTCCAGCCACTTTTCCAGGTAGCGACCGGCGACCTCGCGTCCGCCCAAACCGAACGCCAGCGCCAGTGACAAACAAGCCGCGCCAAAGACCAGAATAAAAGCCCAGATGACGATTTCCGAGGCGATATCGAGGATCTCAAAGATCCCCGCCACCACGAAAATCGTCGTGCCGATGTAGGCGGTCTTGCCAATCGACGGTGCTGCTTCAAGGCCGGCGTTGGCGCAGGAAGTGCGCGTCACAGTCTCCAGAAAATTGGCGAAGTACAAACCGAGAATCAAGGTTACCAAGGCTGCAACAATCTTCGGAATATAAAGGTATATCGTGTGCAGGGTATCGGTGGCGCCGCTCAGGTTCAGCGTCTCCAACGTGGTCACGATGGCGATCAAAAACAAGAACCAGAAAACCAACAAGCCGAGGATATCCGACGCCGCTTGTTTGATGCCGCCGCGATCGAGAATCTCCTTTATTCCAGACCGCTCGGCCAACGTGTCAAATTGACATAGCTTCAGGATGCGCACGACGATGCGCTTGATGATATTGCAGACCACCCAGCCGAGCAGGATTATCGCAATCGCAAAAAACAAGTTCGGTAAAAACACCGCTATCTTGGTAATGAAAGCATCCCAAAACCCGGTAACGGTGACAACGGGATTCATTTTTCCTCCTCAGCACAGACCCACGAAAGCATATGCACTAAATAGAAGCGTTGGCGCTTCAATGTCAACCATGGCCTTAGGCGAAGCGAGGACATGAGACTTGAAACCGCGCCGCTCCATCACTATAGTCGGGCGACTCCTCCGATGAATCCTCTGCTACTTCCTCAGGCAGGATCTTGGCTTTGCGCCTAGCGGTTCGAAAGCTGGCGAAGGCCTATGGCTTTCTCTGGGCTGTGCGCGACTTACATATCGAGCTCGCCGCCGGCGACCTGGTTGCGTTGCTCGGTCCCAACGGCGCTGGCAAAACGACTTTTCTTAAGCTCCTGGCGGGCTTGATCGAACCGACCGAAGGCACCGTGGCGTTCGACGGCACAGCGTTGGCGGCCAGCGATGCGCGGCGGCGGCGGCAAATCGGCCTGCTCGCGCCGGCCGATCACCTCTATGACAATCTCACAGTCAAGGAAAATCTCGAATTCTTCGCTGAGCTTTATGACAAAAAGCCTAGTGGATCACAGCTCGCCGCCACCTTAGATCAAGTCCAGCTAGCCGAACGCGCCGGCGAATACACCGGCAATCTTTCGAGCGGCATGAAGTGCCGCTTGTCGATTGCCAAGTGGCAGCTATTGGAGCCAGGCTTGCTCTTACTGGACGAGCCCTACGGCGTCCTCGACGGCAATGGCGTTGACCTGCTCGAGGGCTTTCTCAAGGCGCACTGTGCCAAAGGCAACCTCGTCATCATGGCATCGCACCATGTCGCCCGCGTGCTCAAGCTTTGCAATCGCGCGATTATCTTGCATCAGGGGCGCCTGAGCTTCGACGAGCCGCGCCAACAGCCCTGGCCGAGCTTCGATGCCGCCTTCGGCGAATACTTGCCGCGCGGGGATTTATGACGATTTTGCGGCAAACTTATTTGGTTCTACGCAAAGACTTGCTGCTCGAGCTGCGCCGGCGCGATAGCTTGCTGACGATGTTTTTCTTCGGCACGCTGCTGCTGTTCGTGTTCAATTTTTCCTTTGACTTGGCGCCGGACAAAGTCGCGGCGATGGCGCCCGCACTACTCTGGCTCGCCTTTCTTTTCACCGGCACCTTGGGTTTAGCTCAATTGTTTCAAGCAGAGCGTGAGAATCATTGCCTCGACGCCCTGCTGCTCTCGCCGCTCGATCGCGGCGCCCTGTTTCTCGCCAAGACCCTATTTAACTTTATCTTGATGCTACTGGTTGAAATCGTCGTGATCCCGCTGTTTTGGATCTTGTTTAATTTACCCTCGTGGAATTTGCTCCCGCAACTTTTTCTCGTTACCTTACTGGGAACCGTTGGCTTTTGTGTTTTAGGAACGATTCTTTCAGCGGTCACGCTGCGCGCCCGGGCGCGCGAGCTTTTGCTGCCGCTGGTGTTGTTCCCGCTCATGATCCCGGTCATTCTCGCGACCATTCGTTGTATGGAAAACGTGATGCGCACCGGCATGATCGGCGATGCGCTCCCCTGGCTGCGGCTACTTTTGGGATTCGATGTGATTTTTCTTACAGTCGGGGTTTTGATCTTCGACAGAGTGGTTGAAGCTTAGCCATGGCAAGCAATCATCAGCCAAGAAAAAAACGCAAAGGGATCCTTGGCGCGCTCGCGCTAGTCGCCATTGCGATCGGCCAGTATTGGAACCTGGCCGTGGTGCCGCCCGACGCCTATCAGGGCGAAGTGCAGCGCATCATGTATCTGCACCTGCCGAGCATTCTGACCGCCTATCTCTCCTATTTTTTGGTTTTCATCGGCAGCGGCATGTATCTTTGGAAACGCGAAAAGCGCGACGACCTGCTCGCCCACTCGGCGGCGGAGTTGGGCGTCTTGTTCACGGCGCTGACCATCATCGAGGGCTCGATCTGGGGCAAACCGACCTGGGGGGTATGGTGGACCTGGGACGCGCGCTTGACGCTGACGGCTGTCCTGCTATTGATCTACACCGGCTACTTGATGCTGCGCTCCTTGATCGAAGATGAAAACCGCGCGGCCAGCGCCGCCGCCGTGGTCGGCATCATCGGCTTTCTCGACATTCCGCTGATTCACATGTCGGTCTACTGGTGGCGCACGCTGCATCAGCCCCCTTCGATCCTGCGGCCCGACAAAGCGCCTTGGGAAAACGTCCACCCGGCGATGCTAACCGCGCTGGTAATTAGTTTCGTCGGATTCTTGTTACTTTATTTTTATCTTCTATCTTTACGGTATCGGGTCGGTGAAATGCGCGAAGAGATCAAGCAGCGCCGCTTGGAGCGAGGCCGCTAATGGGACCCTGGGGATTTGTCGGTTTGGCCTACGGCATCGTCTGGGGCGTAATCTTGATTTACTGGTATTGCTTAAAGCGTCGCTACCGCGCCGCGGCCGAAGAGCTGGCGCGTTTGGACGCAGAAGAGACGAGCCGCAAACATGGCTAAGGGAAAACGATTGCTCATCGGTGGCGTCATCATCTTAGCCGCGCTGGGCTACATGGTCTGGGGCGGCATGCAGCAAGCCATCGTCTATTTCGTCACGCCCACCGAGCTCAAAGCCACCGAGACCAGCTCAGCCGATAAGTTCCTGCGCATGGGCGGCATGGTCGTCAAAGGGTCGCTAAAAAGAGACGTGCAGAATTTGACCTATCACTTTGATTTAACCGATGGCGCCGCGACTTTTCCAGTGTTTTTCAAAGGCATTCCCCCGGATCTTTTCGTCGAAGGCAAAGGCGCCGTCGTCGAAGGGCGTATCGGCAAGGACGGCGTATTTCAGGCGACGATGATCATGGCCAAGCATGCGGAAGACTACAGCCCGCACACCGACGCCAAGGGCGCCGCGAAAAGTTTCGTTCCGGCCAAGGAATATCCCGCCAAATGACCGCTCTCATCGGCCATAGCGCAATCGTATTGGCGCTGCTGGCGGCCGTCGTCGGCATTGTCGCGCCGATCCTCGGCGCACGCGGGCAACGCGAGCGCTATTTCGAGATCACCTTTGTCGCGATCCTGGGACAATTTCTCTTTGTCACGCTGGCGGCGCTGGCGCTGGTCTACGGTCTCATCGCCACCGATTTCTCGATCCGTTACGTCGCCTTCAACACCACCCGCGCCACGCCGATCTATTATCGAATTACCGGGCTGTGGGGCGCCCTCGAAGGCTCGCTGCTCTTGTGGGAGTGGATCCTGATTATCTTCTCCGGCCTGGTCGCGTGGATTTATCGCGACCGCCACAAAGAACTCATGCCCTGGGTGCTGTTGGTGTTCTCCATCGTGTCGGCGTTTTTCCTGGGCGTCATCGCCTTTGCTTCCAACCCGTTTGAGACGATCTCGCCGGTGCCGCCCGACGGGCGCGGCCTGAACCCGCTCCTCGAAGACGCCAACATGATGACCCACCCACCGCTGCTCTACACCGGCTTTGTCGGTCTGACGGTGCCATTCGCCTTTGCGATTGCCGCGCTGATTGTCGGCAAGCTCGACGAAGCCTGGATCGTGACAACGCGGCGCTGGACCATCACCGCCTGGTTTTTTCTCACCGCCGGCAATCTCGTCGGCGCCTGGTGGTCCTACCATGTGCTCGGTTGGGGCGGCTACTGGGCGTGGGATCCGGTGGAGAACGCCGCCTTCATGCCCTGGCTGCCAGCTACAGCGTTCTTGCATTCGATTCAGGTGCAGGAGCGGCGCCACATGCTGAAAGTGTGGAACCTGTCGCTGATCATGCTCGCTTTCAGTCTGACGATCTTCGGTACTTTTCTAACCCGCTCCGGCGTGCTGTCGTCGATCCATGCCTTTTCCTCCGGACCCGTGGGAATGATCTTTCTGTTCTTTCTTGGCTTCGTGCTGCTCGGCTCGTTCGGCCTACTCGCCCTTCGCGCCGACTTGCTCAAGGGCCAGCCCGAGCTCGATTCCATGGTCAGCCGCGAATCGGCCTTCCTACTTAACAATATCGTGCTGGTCTCGGCGCTGTTTACGATTTTTCTCGGCACGATTTTTCCGCTCATCTCCGAAGCCGTCGCCGGCGTGCAGGTGAGTGTTGGCGCGCCCTACTTTAATTCTGTCACCGTGCCACTGTTTTTGTTCATGGTTTTTCTCATGGGCATCGGGCCGATCATCGCGTGGCGGCGCGCTTCGTGGGACAATTTGAAACGCAACTTTCTTTGGCCGGCGGCGGCGTCGCTGGTTTTTGGTGTTGCTCTGTTCTTCTGGAAGGTGCGCGAGTTTTGGCCCATCCTGGGCTTCACTCTACTCGCCTTTGTGGTCGCCACCATCATCTACGACACCGCGCTCGCCCTGCGCGCGCGCAAGCGCATCGCCGGCGAAGGCATTGTGCGCGGCTTGATAACATTGACGCGCCGCAATCAGCGCCGCTACGGCGGCCTGGTGGTGCACCTGGGCGTGGTCCTGATTATCTTAGGGATCGCCGCTTCGATGACCTATAGCTTGGAGCGCGAAGCCACCCTCGACTTGAAGCAAAGCCTGAACATCGGCGAGTACCGCATTCAATTCGAAGGCTTGAAGCCATCACGCCAACCGACGCACCAGCGCATCGAGGGCAGCTTCCGGGTCTTTCACCGCGGTGAGGACGAAGGCGTGCTCAGCCCGGCACTTAAGTTTTTCCCGACCCAACAGTCGCCCATCGGCCGCGCCGTGCACCAGAGCAATTATTCCGAAGACATCTATTTGATCCTGTCCGGCTTTAGCGACTTGAGTAGCAACCGGGCGACGCTGAAAGTCTTGGTGCGTCCGCTGGTGGTCTGGATGTGGATCGGCGGCTTTGTGATTTTCTTCGGCACCTTGATCTGCATTTGCCCCATGGGCAAGGCGCGCAGTCAGGAAGATTAGGGTGGAAGCGCAAAACACCGAGCCCAGCACCGCGACAGAAAATGGCGGGTCGATTCGCCGGCTGATCATCACGCTCCTGATCATCGGGCCAGTGCTAGCACTGCTCGCCTACGGGTTTACCCGCGATGCGCGCTACATCACTTCGCCGCTGATGGCCAAGCCGGCCGTGCCGTTTACGATTACGCTTTTCGATGGCAAGAAGCTCTCCCTCGACGACCTCAAAGGCAAAACGGTGTTTCTCAATTTTTGGGCTTCCTGGTGCCCGCCCTGCCGCGCCGAGGCACGCGACCTCGAAGCCGCTTGGCAGAAGGTCAAAGATCAAAACATGGTCTTCATCGGCGTGGCGCTGCAAGACACCGACGAAGCCTCGCGCGAGTTCTTGAAAGAGTTCGACGTCACCTATCCCAACGGCAAGGATGAGTCCGGCAAGATCGCCGTCGAATACGGCACCTGGGGCATTCCGGAAAGTTTCTTCATCGACCCGCAGGGACGGATTACGTATAAGCATGTCGGCGGTATCCGCGCCTCGGTGGTCGTGGCAAAGATCAACGAAGCCGCCAAAGGCATCGTCAGCGCCCAGGAAGGCAAAGGCGACTACCAACCGGTCCGGTAAAACTCTCATGCCACTACGTCGCGCTTTTCTATCAGCCCTATTATTCTCACTCTTCTTTTTACTCCCATTGCGCCAAACTCTCGCCGCCACCCCCGACCTCGAAGACCGCACCCGCGAGATCGCCGCCGAGCTGCGCTGCGTGGTTTGCCAAAATCTCTCGGTGGCCGATTCGCCGTCGGAAATGGCGCAGCAGATGCGCGCCATCGTGCGCGAGCAGCTGGCGGCCGGCAAATCGCCGCAGGAGGTCAGAGATTTTTTCGTGTCGAAATATGGCGAATGGGTGCTGCTTAAACCGAAGACGAGCGGCGTCAGCGCCATCTTATGGTGGCTGCCCTACATCGCGCTCGCTCTCGGGGTCACCATCGCCCTTTTCGTCCTGCGCAAATGGGCGCGCAAACGCGCGGCGCAGCCACACGCTCCGCAGCCCCTGACGGAGCAGACCCGCAGTGAAATCTTGCGCGAGGAGATAGCGCTCCCCGACATTGAAGACACCAGCGCGCGGGCGCAGCTCCTGCGCGAGCGCAGCCGGCTGCGCGCCGAGCTGCAAGAACTCGAATTCGATCATAGTGCTGGAAAGTTGTCTGATTCGGACTACGCCGCGCTGCGCCAAGAAGTCGAAGCCAAAGCCGCCGCGCTGATGGCGCAACTCGAGGCGACACCGTCGGAGCCGGATCGCAAAGCCACACCGGCAAAAAAAGCCGCGCCCGCGGTGGACACCACCAGCACCGAATCGCGCGCGCGCTTGAAGCGCTGGCAACTAATCACTGGCGGCGCTTTCCTAACGTTATTTGGCCTGGCCCTCGGCGTGCTGCTCACTCAATCGATCAAGCCGCGCACGTCCGAAAACGATTCAATGACCGGCGATTTCATGACTGGAACAAGTTCGGGCAGCGCCGATGCCCGCGCTGCGATGGCCGAGGGCAAGGCCGCCTTCGGCAAGCAAGACTATCCAAAAGCGATCGCGGCTTTCAAAAAAGTCTTGGCAAGCGAACCCAACCAACCCGAAGCCCACACCTACATGGGATTTATCCTGATCCAAGCCGGCCACGGCGATGGCGCGCTGCTGGCATTCGAGAAAGCGCTCGCCACGGCGCCAAACTTTCCCATTGCCCTATGGGGCAAAGGCATGGTGCTTTATCAAGACAAAAAAGATTACGCCAGCGCCCGCGACATTTTCGAAAAGCTTTTGAACATCATGCCGCCGGGTGAAGAGCGCAACGAAGTCGCCAAGGTGTTAGCGGAAATACCCACGGCGGGCGGAGCTGGGCCGAAGACGGCCGCACCGGCACCTGCGGCAAAGGCGAGTGGCCAAACCATCTCCGGCAAAATCACCGTCGACGCAAAGCTTAAGGACAAGCTCGATCCGCAAGCGGCGCTCTTCATCATCGCACGACCCGCCGGTGGCCCGGGCGGACCGCCGCTCGCTGTGAAAAAAATCGACAAGCCGGCGTTTCCGCTCGACTATGCGCTCGGCGCGGAAAACGTGATGATGCAGGGCATGCCCTTTACGGGCAAGATCAACGTCACGGTACGCCTGGACAAGGATGGCAACCCGACGACCCGCGGTCCCGGCGATCTGACTGGAGAGTACAAAAAAAATCCCGCAGAAGTAGGTTCAAAGGGCGTCGATATCGTCATCGACCAGGCAATGTAACGCTTAGTAGCGCACCACGTTGAACCCTTTGCGATCGCGAAACACTAGCCGGTTGGTTTCGAAAGCAACTTCGAATTCGTAGTAGCCGGGCTCGGCGCCTTCGGGAATCGTCAGAAACA
Source organism: Deltaproteobacteria bacterium (assembly GCA_016874755.1). Classification (NCBI taxonomy): domain Bacteria; kingdom Pseudomonadati; phylum Myxococcota; class Myxococcia; species Deltaproteobacteria bacterium. Next base: position 27,999 of record VGTH01000019.1, read on the forward strand.
GATCGACGCTCCAACGCCCGCCTTGGAGATCGTAGTCCGGCTCGCTGTCGCTCCATATCGCATTGCCCCTGTAGAGCACCCGTCGCGTCAATGCGCCGCGCAGACCGTTGTACCCTCGCGATGGACAAAGCACATAGACAAAGCGCTGGTTGATCTCATTGTTCGGCGCCACGCGCACTGGTTGCAGTTGCTGGCTTTGCAGCAAAGCGAAAGGAAGCGATCGCGACGCGCAGCGATATTCGGCCCAGACCCGCTCGGGCGGATCGATCATGCTGGGGCCGGGAGTGCGCGGCGCCTTGAAGATTTCTTTGGCGACGGTGTTAAAAATCTCCTGCACGTTGCGCCCTGCCGCCCCCGAACAACTATTGACGAGCAGCGCCAGAGCGACAAGCAGCGCCGGCGATAAGAACCTGGTTCGCGGTTGGGAATTGCGCATGACTCTGAAATCACTTTCGCACGTTGGTATTACCCCATGAACCACCGCTGCCCCCGCCCTCCTGCGGCGGCAGTGGCGTGTAAACCGGCCGGCGCCGTTCCGGCACCTGCGGCGGATAGTTATCCGCCGGTGGCGGCGGTGGCGCCGGTCGGGTCACTTGCACGGGCTGCCTTGGCTGCGGCGGAGCTGGCGGCGTTACCGGCGCTGGCGCGACTTTCTTGACCGGCAGTGCGGCATCCACGGGCGGCTTTGGCAATTCACCGGGCGGCGGCAATATGATCTTACTCTCCTCAGGCATCGAGAATGTGGCGCTCGGCCCGTCTACGTTCGTGCTCGCGGGAGCGCTCGGAATGGCCACCGCTGGAGAAGCGTTTTTACGTTCCGCCTTGCTATTGGCCTCGCCGCCACCGCGATTGCCGCGCGCAGCGAATAAGAACGCCACTCCAATCACGACCATCACCGCGGCCGCCGCGACAATGGGATTATTCTTGACGAAGCCAACGAAACCACTGGGTGCCTTCGCCCCTGTCACTGCCGATTCGAGCGCTGCCCCCCCACCGGTTGAGTTCGTCCCGGCCGCGGCAACATTCGCCATTTTCGTCTGCGCGCCAAGGGCTTCACCATGAGCGAGACCTTCGAGAGCTTGGGCAAACTCGCCGGCCGACTGAAACCGTTCGCCTGGCGCCTTCGCCAACGCTTTGTCGAGTAGTTTGCCTAGCGCTGGGGGAACGACCACACCGAAGCTCTCCAGCGGCGGCGGCTGGGCTTCGACCTGCGACTTGATCAAGTCATAGTCCGTGTCACCGTCGAAGGGCACCCGGCCCGCCAGCAGTTCGTATAGGACAATGGCCAGCGCGTAGAGATCGGAGCGGGCATCGCCTTCGCCGCCTTTGACCTGTTCCGGCGACATGTATTGCAGCGTGCCGATCAAATGGCCGACGCGGGTTTGCCGCGCCGTGTTGAGAATGCGCGCGATGCCGAAGTCCATGAGCTTCAAGACACCGCTCGTTGTCAGGATGATATTCGCCGGCTTGAGATCGCGATGAATCACCTGCATCTGATGCGCGTGCTCCAGGCCATGCAGCGCTTGGATGATCAGACCCACGGCCTCGGTCCAGGGCAGCGCGCCGCGCCGGCGGATCAACGCATCGAACGTTTCGCCGCGCACGAACTCAAGGACCATGTAAAGCCCGCCCGCTTCGCGCAGAAAACTATAGAGGGTGACGATGTTGGGATGATTGAGTTTGGCGAGGGTCACCGCCTCGGTGCGAAAGCGCTCGACGATATCGCTGTTGCCGGCAAATTCGGTGCGCAGCTGCTTGATGGCAACATCGCGCTCGAGCATCGTGTCGAGGCCGCGATAGACCTCGCCCATGCCTCCCTCGCCGATTTTTTCGAGGGCCTTATAGACTCCGATTTGCTCCTGCATTACCAACCGCCTTCTAATTCGCCGACCTGGGGAACGATCGGGTGTCCGGCACGTTGGCCGCCCCGCTGTTGCCAGGTTCACGCGCCGCCAGCACACATACGGAAATGTTATCATGGCCGGAGCGCTCGCGCGCGAGCTCAATCAATTGCCGGCACTCCTGATAGGGGTCCTCACCCTTGGCAATCGCCGCTATCTCCTGCGCGTCCACCAAACCGTGCAGCCCATCGGAGCAGAGCACGAAGACGTCGCCAACTGCCACCGGCTCAGGCTCTTCGATGAAATCGACTTGCACCTGACTCTTCGTTCCCACGGCGCGGGTAATAAGATTTTTATCCGGATGTGACTCGGCTTCCTGCGCCGTTATCATTCCCTGGCGCAGGAGCTCTGCCACCACGGAATGATCATCGCTGATCTGGCGAATCTCACCCGCGCGGACTCGATAGGCGCGGCTGTCGCCCACATGCGCAACATAGGCGCGATCCGCGCGCAAAAGTAAGCCGGTCACGGTGGTTCCCATGCCGCGCAGCTGCGGCTCGGCGAGCGCTGCCTCGAACAATACCGCGTTGGCGTGCTCCAAAGCAGCCGCCAGCAGCGCACTTGGGTCGGCGGCGGCATGCTCCCGGTAATAGGAACCGATCGTGTCGGTGGCCAGCTGACTCGCTGTCGAACCCGACTGGTGTCCGCCCATGCCGTCAGCCACCACCGCGAGCACGCCCCAATTCTCGTTCACTTGCCCGCGCGCGGGATTGACGAGCAGCACGCGATCCTGATTCTCCGTGCGCACGCAACCAACGTCGGTCAACGCGCAGGCATCGACGATAAATGAATTGGGCCGCGCCATGGGCGGCTTATTTTTGGCGTTCTTTAAGAACGGGAGAGTAAACATTATCGGTATCGCGAACCGTGAACTCCAACGGTGTATCGTCATAGCCGGTGGCGCGCAGCGTCCAATGATAAGACCTACCCACCGGCAACTCCTGTCGAAACGGAGTATGCCCGATCACTTGCCCCGATTCCTGGATTTCGGCTTTTTCGACAGCCATCGGTCGTATGCTCACCTGGCGCAGCGGCACCGGCGGCAAAGTTGGCCCGGGCCGGCTATCGGACTGCGGCGCAATCGTTTGCCCCGACGTTTGTACCGGCTGTGGCGTCAACGCAACCTGTGGTTGAGTTGCTATCGGCGTTGGGCCAATGCCTGTCGACTCGGCGGGAGGCTTTGAAGGTGAGCTAGAAAAAGCAAACAGTCCCACAACCAGAGCCAGCGCGGCGACCCCGACCGCGACAATCGGCCCGTAACCGCGCGTCAGCGTCTGGCCGGTGTGCAGCAATCCAGTCCGAGGAGCTGCCGAGGGCGTCGCCGTAGCACCGAGCCGATCGAGATCTTCCGCGAGCTCGGCCGCGGAAGCGTAACGCTTGCCCGGCTCGGCTTCGAGGCAGCGGTCGATGATGCGCTCCATTTCCGGCGTGCATGACGCGTTGACCTTGGCCGGGCGATCGTAGGATGGCCGGGCGATGATGCGCAAAAAGCCGGTGACCGAGTCCGATTCGAAGGGCACCCGTCCGCAGAGCATTTCATAGCAAAGGATCCCCAGCGCCCAGACGTCGGAGCGAAAATCGGCCTTGGCCCCCGAGAGAATTTCCGGCGCCGCGTATTGCATGGTGCCGATGTAGGAACCCACCGAAGTGACTTTGCTCGATTTGGGGTCGCGGGCAATGCCAAAGTCAAGCAGCTTGGCGGCGCCGCTTCTGTCAATCTTAATGTTGTTGGATTTAATGTCGCGGTGGACGATACGGCTCCTGTGCAGGTGCGCCACCGCGTCGACGATCTGCTTGAACAAACGGAATGCCTCGGCCGCCTGCAGGCCGCGCGCACGCTCGATACGCTGGTCGAGCATCTCACCGTCGACGTACTCCATGATGATGCACGGCCGGCCGTTGTGCTCGACAAAGTCATAGAGGTTGACGATATGCTTGTGCTGCACGCCCGCTTGAATGCGCGCTTCGTTGAAAAAACGCTCGGTCATGTCCGAGCGGGCGTCGGCGCGCGAGAGAATCTTGACGGCAACCACGCGGCCGATCTTGCTATGCTCACCCCGGTAAACGTCGCCCATGCCGCCGGCACCGAGAAACTCGACGAGGCGATACTCGCCGACCATTTGTCCAACCAAGCCAGACATGGACGTTATCCGCCGCCGCAGAAAAGAGCTACTTAATGACCTGTTTAATATCCATCAAATCGAGGCCGTACTTGATCGGCACGGCAAACGACAGCGTGTCGTTGCCCGCTGAATAGATGCCGATGACGCGGCCCTTTTCATCGAAGGTCGGACCGCCGCTGTTGCCCGGCCCAGTCGAGTTAATAGTTAACTGATACATGTCCCTTATTTCGCTGAAGTAGTCGGATTTCGAGCCGCCCGTGGGGGTCTGAGTGCCGCGGATCAGCCGGCCAATCGCTCCGACCGAAACTGTATTGTCGGGCACGGACACGACGGTCGCCGTGTTCACGAACGGATCTTGGGATTCGGTGCGGACAAATACTTTCGGCGAAACCCCGGGATAGCCGAGCACGATAACCGGCTCGCCTTGCTTCAAGGTGTCGTAGGTATCGGCAGGCGCGAGCTGTACCGGCTTCAACGCTTTAGGCGTGTCGATCTTGATCAAAGCGACGTCCGCCTCGTCAGACACCTTAACGATCCGCGCCGGGATGCGGGTTTTCGATTTGGCAAAGGTCACGTCGAAATATTGATTCTCACCGATCAAGTTTTTCGGATCCCAGGCGCGACCGGTCTGCTTGCTGCGCGCCGGCACCCAGCGCCCTAGGGCAGCGCGATTTTGCGCGTTGTTTTCAAAAGTGACCGGCCGTTCCGGATCGTTCACTCTCACCAAAATGCCCGGCAGCGGCAACTGCGAGGCCGGACCGACACTGCTCCAGGCTTCGGCGACATGACGGTTGGTCAAGATAAAACCGTTATCGGTCACCACATAGCCGCTGCCGCTGTGAAAGCCGCCGACGATCAGGCTGTTGTTTTCCTCGGAGGTCAGCCAAGGCTCGATGGTCCCGTCGGCCAGTTGAACATAGAGCGGCACGAAGCGCCGCTCGGTTTTGCCTGCGCCGACGTCGGTTTTCACCGGCTGGTATTTGTGATGCACCGCCTTCTTTGAACGGGTGTCGATCAGCTTCCAACTGGCTTCAATATAGACCGTCGAGCCACCGTATTCGGCGGCCACCCGAGCGGCGTCGTATTTTTCACCGCGCTGCTTCTTGTCGTCCGCGAACGTCTTAGCGACCTGCTCAGTCTCTTGTTTACTTTCAGCGGCTTGCTTTTTTTGGTACCAAAACAGCGCGCCGCTCGCTAAAACCACCACACCCACCAAGCCCGCTACCCAGTTGACCATCTGCTTCTTCGAACTCGACTCCGCCGCGCTCACCATGCGCTCGACGGTTTCGCGCCCGACGCCTGGCCGAACTGGCGGCGGTTCCACCGAGGTTACTGTCGCCTCGCGAGCGGTTTTCATCGCCGCGGAAGTCTCGACAACCCGTGTGGCCTTCAGCGCCGCCGGCGGCGGCGGATCGAGATTAAACAGAAACTCCGGCCCGCCGGGGCCGAGCCGAACCACGTCACCGTGATGCAAATCTGAATTGCTGGTAATCTTAGCGCCATTGATGAACACGCCGTTGCGGCTGCCGGTATCGACCAAACGAAACTTGTTGCCATCGGCGCCGTCGCGCTCGATCTTGGCATGATTGCGGCTGACCAAATCATCGTTGGGATCGAACTTGACATCGAGTGACGGATCACGGCCAATCGTCAACGCGATGAATTTGTCGAGCGAAAAGCTCTCCTCCTGATTGGCGCGCGCGCCGTTGAGGTGTTTGATGACAATGCGATCCATGGACTTCCTCCGGTTAGGTTCCGCCACAGCGTTGCTGTAGCTCGCTATACCGCCACTGTCGAGTTGATGTCAATCGCCCACTGGCAAGGTGCACTCCACCCGATCGTTCACTGGAGTATTCACCAGCGGTGAAACCGGGTGAAAGGCCATCAACTCAGCGAGATAGGCCTTCAAGAGAGAGCGGACGGTTGCGAAGCCGGCGGCTCCGGTTTCCAGCCAGTGCTGCTCATGTTCTCTTTGCAGAATCACCGGCATGCGCGGATGGAGCGGCTGCATCATTGGATTGGCCGCAGTGGTGACGATCGTGCACGTCGCCAATTTGCTGCCGTCGCGTTTGCGCCACAGGTCCCAGAGCCCGGCAAACGCGAACGGCTCTTGGTTTTTCAAATAAATAAAGTAAGGCACCTTGCCGGCTTCGCCCTGGCGCCACTCGTAGAAACCCGTGCTCGGGATCAAACAGCGCCGCCGCTCCAACAATTCTTTGAACGCCGGCCGCTCCGCCAAACTTTCCGAGCGCGCGTTGATCATCTTGTAGCCGATCTTTTCATCCTGGGCCCACGACGGCACCAGCCCCCAGCGCATCGGCCCGATGCGATTGCTGCCATGGGAGTTGATAATCACCGGCACGTCCTGACCGGGACAGATATTGTAGCGCGCCGCAAACAAGGAAGGATCGTTGTCGAGATTCCAGCGCACCCGCAGGTCGGCAAAGTTACTCGGGAAATAGCCGTAGCGTCCACACATATTCGCTTAAGATGTAGCGTCACCACCGCACAAGTGCAACGATTGGCGAGGCTTACCACGGAGAAAACAGGAGGGCTCGGCGCGCCCCTTGCGGCATTCCAATCGCCGCTCGCGGCAACGATTGTTTCATCAGGGTGGTCGCTGGGCACGATGCGTTTGTCCCAGCGCCGCAATGTCATCCGTTACGCCGCGCGCCGACGCAAACCGCCCCCTTTGGTGGTCTTTCTACGAAGCGTTTGACGGGCTTGCCACGCCAACAGGCCGCGGCGCACGTACTGGGCGTCGAGTCCGAGCGTGTCGCAGATACTGGCAAAACTGAATACCCATTCATCGCCCGGTGCCATGATCCAATTGCGCGCTTCATGAAATTTTTTCAGCCCGGCGCGATCCCGCGCCGCGCTAAAGCGACGAAAGCAGTGTAGCGCGTCCTGCAGTACCGCCAGCAAGAGCATCTTTTCGGGCTCAAAATAATAACTGCGCTTAGCTGTGTCGCGGTATAGATCCGATGCCAGTGCGTCACGCTCCAACAGCGCTGCGAAATCTTGACTCATGCGATTTCCTCCTCCCCTACTCAGCTCCACGCAACGCATGTGCCACGGAAAAGCGCCCTTGGCGGGCATACTTTTTTTGCAAGCCTGCGGAATCTCGATGGAGGCTTTCTCAAATGCAGGAAAAAGCGCCGCGCTTTTCCTGGAGAGAAAGTAGAAAACAATCGGCGGGCGCTGAATCGTTCAAACGGTACTTTGGCGAGCCAAGCTTCTTGGGCTATGTATGACGAAAGCCAGCGACGGACGGATCAACCTGATGTCGCGATCTTATCCGATTCGGTTACGGTTTGCCTCTCTCACCTTCTCGCGAACAAGTGCCCCCACTGCCGCAACACTTTCTCGCGATACTCCTTACTCATGCCGCTCACTTCCGGGAATTCATCTCGGCTGGCAAACGGCCGGCAGGCATCGATGATTTGGCAGGAGCTCACCATGTCGCCTCTGCGCCGCTCGTCCTCCGTCACCGTTGGATTTAAGTCGCTCGCCGGCACCGCGACGATTTCCGATTGCCGCTTGGGGTCCCAACGGGTCGCCACCGCCCACATCACTTCGTTGAAATTGGTAATATCGATATCGTCGTCGACGACGATGATCATGCGCGTGTCGCGGCCGCCGTCGCGGGTCGCCAGCACGCCGTGGCCAACCTGGCGCGCGTGGCCCGGGTAGCGCTGGCGAATGGCGACAATCACCACGAAGCGCCCCTGGCGCGGAAACCAGACGCCGCGCACCTCGGGAATGCCGGCGCGCTCCATCGACGACCAGATGTTGGCCGAGCGCACGTACTTGTACATGTCGGTGTTGAGATAAGTCTTAAGCGGCGGATCGCCGGTGATGATCGGATCGTCACGGTGATAAATCGCGGAAATCTTTACCACTGGCCGATCGATGGTGCCGGAAGCATAATAGCCGGGCCACTCGCCAAACGGCCCTTCGGGGTGCGATTCTTTTTCCGGCGGCGGCGCGAAACCTTCCAAGACAATTTCAGCGTTGGCCGGCATCGGCAGGCCGGTGACTTCCGAGTTCACCACCGGCATGGGTTCGCCAAGCAAGCCGCCGAGAAAATCATATTCACCGACACCCCAGGGAATGCCGAGCGAGCTGGCAAGCAGCAGCGACGGCGGCACGCCGCAGGCGATCAGAAACGGACAGTCCTGGCCCTTGCTCCAATATTTTTGCGCGATCAGGTTGCCGTGTTTGCCGGGAATCATCCACAAACCAACAGTATTTCGATCGTGCACCTGCACCCGATAGGTGCCGACGTTGACATAGCCGCTGTCGGGGTCGCGCGCGATCACCGCGTCGAACGTGCCGATATAGCGTCCGCCGTCTTTCTCGTGCCACTGCGGCGCGGGAAATTTGCCCACGTCGACGGCACTGCCAGTGACGATGTTCTGCAGCACCGGCGCGTTCTTGACCACCGTCGGTGGCAGCGGCTTCATCTCCGCCAGACGCCGCTTGATCTCAAACACGAGCGGAATGCCGCGCAGCTCCGGCGCCACTCCCAAGGCCACCGCTTGGCGCCGCGGCGAATACAACACGTTGCTCAGCACGCGCCGCCCTCTGGGATAATCGGGAATCTCGTCGAAGAGCAGCGCCGGCGGCACCGCCTGCTCGGCAAACAGCTCGGTCAGCGCGCCGATTTCCAGATTCCAATGCGCGCGCAAAATTTCTTGCAGCTCGCCCAACGCGCGCACTTCGTCGAGAAAGACGCGCAAATCATACGCCGCTTGAATGTTCGATGGTTCACTCATCGTCTTCCTACTAGGCGTTTTGATTCTCTCATAACCTTTGCGCCCTTTGCGCCTTTGCGCGCGGCAATCTGAAAAACCCCTGCTCGCCTATGTGTATTCCTGCCCGGCCCGTTTGACAACCGCGCTCTAAGCTCGCTAATGTTTCAACCGTTCTTAGAAGCGCTCCTATGGCGACGAATATTCCTCTGAGCTTTCTGCTCGCCGACCGGCGCGGAATAGCCTTAAAGTCGACGGCGAGAATATTGCCCGCAATCTGACTGACCAACGATTGCTTCGCGGTATCGACCGAATCACTCATCGCCATCGCCCTCGTAGAAAGATTGGCGCTACTTTTTTCGTCGGCGGCCGGAGAAACAGGCTCAGCACCGACGAGAACAGTAGTAGCCCGATAAAAATCGTAAACGATAGTCGGTAGCTTCTGGTCGCGTCGAAGAGAAAACCGGAAAACGGCGGCCCGCCGGCGCTGAATATATAAGTTAGTAAAGAGCCCAGGCCGCGGATGGTGCCGAGCGACACCCGGCCGAAATAGTTGGCCCAGATCACCTCCGCCAACACTTGCGTGCCGCCCATGCCGATGCCGTAGAGAAAAAAACCACAGTAAAGCGCAGCCAAGCCGGGACCGAACAACGCCAACGAGATTCCCACCGCTTGAAACAAGAATTTTACCATCATCAGGCGGGCGATATTCAGGCGCTCGGCGCCGAGGCCCCAAACCAGTGGCGTGCTGAACTGCATCAGCGCGATGGTGCTCATGACCAAAGCCGCAACCGTCAACGGGTGGACCTGATCGCTAACGAAGGAAAACACGTGCAAGTTAAGCCCGCTGACGCCCACATGGGCAACGCCAAAGGTGACGACGATCAGCCAAAAAGCCGGCGTGCCCAGCGCCTCGCGCCGCGTCCATGCAACGTCGTCAGCCGGCGGGCGATGAGGCGATTTCCCGGGGCGCGGCGCAGCGCCAATCTTTTCATCGTCCGCACTCGATCGGCCGTCGGGCTGCAAACCCATGTCTTCCGGCCGCCGGCGCATGAAAGAGTACGCCGGACCGACAACCATCAAAAGCGTCAACACGCCGAACACCACCCAGGTGCCGCGCCAACCGGTGTATGCAATTAGCGATGCAGCGAACAGCGGCATGCATACTTTGGCAAAGCCATGGCCCATGCCCGCCCGCGCCAGCGCGCGCCCGCGCATGCGCACGAACCAGCGCGAGATCGTCACGTTGACCACCATGTTGCCCATCAGCGCGTCACCGGGACTGACGAGCAGCCAGCGAATGATCAGAAACTGCCAGAAGTCGCGCGCCTGGCCGAGCAGCATCAAACCCGAGCCGAGGACAACGCCGCCGGCCGTCATCAGCCACTTGCAGCCGACCACAAAAGCGCTGCTCGATAGAAATCCGAAGCCCACCGATGCGCAAATCAAAGAGGCGCTTAACGGCAACCTGTGCCGCTGCGGCACGCACTTGAGAATCGTGCGCGCGGTGAAGCGAGCGTCGGGCCAGTTGGCTTAATCCGGGACTCACCACGAAGGACCTAGGGCGGCAGCCGCAACCGAATCCGACGAAAGATTTAACCACAAAGAGCACAAGGGAGCACAAAGGCGCTGCGCGCCCCGATTGGGAACCGGAGAATTTAACCGCAAAGAACGCAAAATTTCGGAGAGGAATATACACCACGAAGACCACGAAGGCAGGAGAGATGACAATCAAAAAACCTCTCCGAACTTCGTGTCCTTCGTGCGCTTCGTGGTGAGATTTGAATTTTGTCCGAAACTAAGTTTGTGCAAGCAGGAGATCGAAACATGAAATCAATGCAATTCACCCGCAGACAATTTCTTAAATCCACCGGCGCGCTGGTCGTCAGCTTCAACTTGCTGCCGCCCGCCGGCAAAGTATTTGCCCAGTTCGCCAAGCTGCCCTCCGGCGACATCGATCCGACTTCGCTCGACTCGTGGCTCGTCATCACGCCGGACGGTTACGTGACCTTTTACACCAGCAAGGTCGAGATCGGCACCGGCACGATCACCGCGCTGGCGCAGTTTGTCGCCGAGGAATTGGACGTGGCGTTTAACAAGATCAAAATGGACTCCGGCGACACCGAAAAAACCATCGAGCAGGGCTCCACCGTCGGCAGCCGCTCCATCGAGCGCGCCGGCCCGCAGATTCGCCAGGCCGCCGCGGCTGCGCGCCACGAATTGTTCAAGCTCGCCAGCGCCCAGCTCGGCGCGCCGGTGGAGAAGCTTACCGTCGCCGACGGCGTCGTCAGCGTGGTCGGCGAGCCTTCCAAGCGCGTTACTTATGGCCAACTGATCGGCGGGAAAAAATTCAACACCAAGCTCTCGGTCAAAGGCACGGGCTGGGACATGGTGGTCGCGCCGGAAGTCAAAGCGAAAAACCCCAAAGACTACAAAGTCGTCGGCCAGTCGATTCAACGCGTTGAGCTGCCGCGCAAGGTGACCGGCGAGCATGACTACATTCACGACGTGCGCCTGCCTGGCATGCTGCACGGCCGCGTCGTGCGGCCGCCGGCGATCAACACCGACCCGGAGTCCATCGACCAGGACTCGATCAAAGGCATTCCCGGGGTCGTGATGATTGCCCGCGAAGGAAAATTCGTCGGCGTGGTCGCCAAGACCGAGTGGGCGGCGATCAAAGCGGCGCGCGCCTTGAAAGTCACCTGGGCCAAACCGACCAGCAAAGTGCCGGGCACGGCGGATGAAGTTTACACCTACTTGAAAAACACCAAGCCAGTGCGCTCGCTCAAGCCGGTGGACAAAGGCAGCGCGACCAAAGCCTTGGCGGAAGCCAGGAAAGTTTACCAGTCGAGCTACCGCTTCCCGTTTCAGATGCACGGCATGATTCGCCCATCCTGCTCCATCGCTGATGTCAAAGGCAACAAGGCGACTATCTGGTCCGGACCGCAAGGGCCGTTCCGCACGCGCAGCACGGTGGCAGCGATCCTCGGCTTGAAAGACCAGGACGTGCGCATCATCTACCACGAAGCGTCGGGCTCCTATGGCCGCATGAGCACCGACGACGGCGCCGAAGACGCCGCGATCCTCTCGCGCGCCGTCGGCGCGCCGGTGCGCGTCCAATGGTCGCGCCAAGACGAACACGGCTGGGAGCCCAAGGGTCCGGCACAAGTTGACGAAATCAAAGCCGCGGTCGACAGCGACGGCAAAATCACCGCGTGGGAGTTCGCCGACTACGGCCAGCCGTGGACCGCGTCGGGCTCGACGCCGCTGTTGGCGTCACTGCAAGTCGGACTTCGCCCGACCAACCCCGGCGGCTCCAACGGCACGCAAAGCAGCGGCGAGTTCTACACCATCGCCAATCACCTGATCAACATTCATCACATCAACTGGCATTTCCCGGAGCCGATCCCGCTGCGCACCAGCAACCTGCGCGCGCCGGGCGACGTCGCGCGCTGCTTCGCCAGCGAAGGATTCATCGACGAGATCGCCGCCGATTTGAAGGTCGACCCGGTGGAGTTTCGTTTGAAAAATCTCACTGGCAACAAGCGCGCCATAGAATGTCTCCAAGCCGCCGCCGACAAAGCCGGCTGGCAGAAACGGCCATCACCCGCACCCGCCCAAAGCGGCAATATCGCCAAGGGCCGCGGCGTGGCGCTGACCAATCGCGCCCAAACCTACGTTGCCATCGTCGCCGAAGTGGAAGTCAACAAGACCACCGGACAAGTGGCGGTGAAAAAACTCGTGTGCAGCCACGACTGCGGCCTGATCGTCAACCCCGACGGCGTGAAGAACCAAGTCGAAGGCAACGTCATCCAAGGCGTCAGCCGCGCGATGTACGAAGAAGTGCTGTTCGACAAAGACAGCAGCGTCACCAGCCTCGACTGGGCGACTTATCCAATCCTGCGCTTCACCGAGCTACCCGAGTTTGAGCTAGTGCTAATCAACCGCCCAGAAATGAACCCCCTCGGTGCCGGCGAAGGCGCGACGATCCCCCCCGCCGCGGCGATCGCCAACGCCATCTACGACGCTGTCGGCGCCAGATTGAAAGAAGGGCCGTTTACACCGAAGCGCGTGCTGGCGGCGATGCAGAAGAAGGCGTGAGGGCGTGGCTAATCGTCGACCATTCGGCCTTGCCCTATTGTCAGGTATATTGGTGCTATACTGACCAGTGATATTGGATATACGAGCGAGGCACGAGCGCGGCAGAGAATTGACAACCTGTTGATTGCAGGCGTAAATTTCCAATCGATGATTGTTGGGTATCCAATTTACCAGATCAGTTCACTCAATGGTTCGGCGACGGAGACGAAGCCTCGCCGCACTCGCATCGAGGAGCAATACGATGTCCAGCACGATTCGCACTTGCCTCTGGTTCCGTGACGGACGGGGCCGGGAGGCCGCAGAATTCTACTGCTCTCTCATTCCGGGAAGCCGGGTCGAGCACGTCTTCACAATCGATAATGCCGAGATGGGCACGTCCTGGCTAATCGACTTCACCCTCGGCGGAGTGCCTTACCAGATACTCGATGCCGGACCGTATTTCACACTGACCGAGGCCGTGTCGATTTCGGTCGAAACCCCCGACCAGGGCGAGACCGATCGACTATGGGCCGCGCTCACTGCCAATGGTGGCCAGGAAAGCCGCTGCGGCTGGCTGAAGGACCGCTTTGGCGTGTCCTGGCAAGTGTTCCCGAAACGGCTGACCGAATTGACACTGAACGCAGACAAGAAAGTCGCTGCCAAAGCAATGGCCGCGATGATGAAACAGACGAAAATCGACATCGCCCCGATTGAAGCGGCGGTTCTCGCTTGAGTTGCAGGCACGCCGAACCAGGCGCTGCAGCAGACGGCGGGGGCATGTAGCGGTTCTGGGGTTCATAGCTCACTCGGCCCCCGCCGCTGCTGAGCTTGGTCGTTAACCAGACGAGATTCTATGTCAGCATTTCCTGGTTTCGAGAAACTGTATTTCTTGACCGACCCGCTATCTAAGCGACCGTTACGGGGTGAATTTCAGACAAAAGTCGACTGTTTGGCGCTTACACGAGGTGATAGTAGTACGTCAGATACCGTTTGCGTCTCGTGGTATATGGGTGGCGCAACACCCTCCGACCTAGTGTGGGCGGGGGACGAACGGGGCAACGTGTCAGGCTTTGATTATCGGTAATTGCTTTCGACTCATCTAAACTTCTAATATAAACAATCCATGCGCACCTGAGTTGTCACGCTTCCCCGAGCTGGGATGTGGCAGCCGACACTTGATCGATTGCAGCTAGGATTGACGGACTGACCCAATTGATCGACGCCGCATTACAGAGAGTATTTCGATCTAACCAACGTCGCAAGATCGCCTGTCGTTCGGTTTTCAAGACAATTTTCGTCTTGACGGTGAAACGTCATCGGACATATGTTCGGGGTAGTTGTCTCATAGCGGAGGTCTCCCATGTACATCGACTGCGATTCCCACTATTTCCCCGTGTCGTTTTTGGAAGGCATCAGCGATAAGTATCCGCACTCGCCGCGCGTCGTGCGCAAGGGCGACGACGTGCGCTCGGTGTTGCCCGACGGTACGTTGATCAAGAACCAGGCGCCCAAAGGGCGCTGGCATCTCGACACGCGGGTGCAGCATGTCGATTGGGAGGGCTTCGACGTCCACGTGTTGATCCCGGAAAACCGCGAGCTGCTTTACACTTGGGATCGCGACTTGGGCTGCGAGCTGGCGCGGCGCTACAACGACGCGGTGGCGCAGGATCTGAAAGAATGCGCCCATCCCGAGCGCTATCTCGGCGTCGGCTGGGTCTTTCTCCCCGACGTCGAGGAGTCTTGCAAAGAACTCGAACGGATGGTGAAAACCCTCGGCTTGAAAGCGGTCAAGTTCATGGGCGGCTTCGCCGACGCCAACCTCGGCGCGGAAAGACTTTGGCCATTCTATCAGAAGTGCTGCGATCTCAATGTGCCGATCCTGGTGCACGACACCGCTTCGGATCGCGACGGTCATCCCAATCCCGCGTTGGTCGGCATCGAACAATTGTACCTCGAAGTCGACAACAACGCTTTGCCCTTTTTGCTCGGCTTTCCGTTTCGCTACATCGTCGACATGGGAAGTCTGATCTTGCGCGGCGCTTTGAAAGAATTCCCCAAGCTGCGGGTTTGCTTTGTCGAAGGCTCCGCGGCGTTCGTGCCGTGGTTGATGGATCGTTTGGATATGGACCCGACGGCGAAAAAGAAGTTGGGCAAACGGCCGCGGGAGTTTTTCGATCAAATCTGGGTCTCGGCCTTCGCCGCCGAGGAGTTGAGCTACACTTGCGACGTTTGGCACAACCACAACCTCACCGTCGGCAGCGATTACCCCCACGGCGATCCGTCGGCGACATGGAATTCCGAACACGGCACTGTGCAGATGATCAAAGCGATGACGCGCCTGTCGGACGCGGACAAAGAAAAGATCTTGGGCGGCAATGCGATGCGGCTGTTCGGGATGGCTTAGGCGAAATAAGATTCGGAAGAATCTCCCGCAAAGGCGCAGAGGCGCAAAGTTTCGGAATAATGTCTCGCGCAGAGGCGCTGAGGGCGCAGAGTTCGGGAGAAGAATTAACCACGAAAAGCACGAAACACACGAAATGAGATTTAAAGTTTTCTTTTTTTCGTGATTTTCGTGTGTTTCGTGGTTATCCCCTTAGCTTTTTCACGCAGTGAGAAGGAGGTTTGCGGTGATCAGACTCCTTATCGTTGCCCTGGTTTCGCTATTCCAATCGGCCATCGCCTTCGATGCCCATGGCGCTGCGGCGCCGACGAAACTGATTATCGCCCACGCCGCTAATAACCCGCGCGTTGCCCCGCTTTGGGTTACCGACGAGCAGGGCTTTTTCTCCAAGCACGGCATCAAGGCGGAAGTCATTTACATCCGCAACAGCGCGCTGTCGCTCAGTGCGCTTTATTCGAAAAGCATCGACATCAGCCAGGCTGGTGGCATCTCGGTGCTCGGCATTGGCGACAAGGGGCCCGAAGTCAAAATCATCGCCGCGTTTACCAGCAAGCTGACCCATGATTTGGTCGTCCGGCCCAGCATCAACTCGGCCAAAGATCTGCGCGGCAAACGGCTCGGCGTTCAAGTGATCGGCGGCAGCCTGTGGATCACCGCTATGCTGGCGCTGGAACAACTCAAGATCGATCCGGCGCGCGACGATATCAAAGTCCTCACCATCGGCGACCAGATCGTACTCGCCCAGGCGCTAGAAAGCGGCGTCATCGATGCCGCGCCGCTGGACACCGCATTTAGCAAAAAGCTCAAGCAAAAGGGCTTTCCGGTGCTCGTCGAACTGAACAAAACCAATACCAGGACGGTTAGTTCCACCGTCGTCGTGCTCAATTCGTTTTTGCAATCGCAGCCGCAAGTTCTGGAAAATCTTTTGAAAGCCTTGATCGAAGGAACCGCCTTTACGCTTGCAACAGACAACAAACCACTGGTCGTCAAGACGATTATGAAGCGGCTCAAGATCAGCGACCCGGCTGACGCCGAGGAAGGCTACGCCGGTCTTGCCCCGTCCACCGAATTAAAGCCCTACCCGTCGATGGAAGGCATGCGCAACATGCAGCGCTTCATGAAGACGCAAAACCCGCAGGTGGCCAACGTCAACCTGGACAGCCTGATCGACGCTAGGTTGGTGAAGAAGCTCGATGACAGTGGCTTTATCGATCAAACGTTGAAGAGCTATGGCCTCGGCAAGTAACATGCAGGGCGAACGCATACCGTTGTTCCTGTGAGCGATGCGCACGCGCGTCATGCGCTCGCGCAGTCCGCCTTCCTTGACGAAGTCCTGTTCCAGACGTTGTAGTTGGCGGTCGAGAAGACAATTTGGTTTGATGGATCAGGCAAATGGCAATATTCGCGATGACCTCTGCCGGCCGAGTCTCTAGGAAATTGCGATACATCTCCTAGGTCTGCGGAGTCTCCTGTCCAAGTTTGCGTACGTAACGCGCCTCTTTCGAGTCTTTGCTCCAAGTCTTCAGGTCGCGCGCGCGGAGGTAGTCTTTGTAATCGTCCAGCAACTCTTCCGAGCTCGCGCGGGCAACGTTGGTGAGCTTGATTTCGGTTTCCTTCGAGGTGAGAGCGGCTTTGCTGCCTTCCAGAATGTTCTTTTTACCCGAGCGCGCCGACTGTACCATCTGGTCGATCGTACGGTCGCCCGCGCAAGGTATTTGTGCGCGAAGCGATAGGTGATGTCGTCAACGACTTCGGCTTTCTGAAACGACAGCAGCGTCTGGTAGTCGCCGCGCGGCTTGAGCAGGCGGTCTGGGGAGTGGGACTTATGGGAAGAATGCGACTCATGGGAGTCATTACTCCCATACTTCCCATAACTCCCATTGCTCCCAGCCTTGCCCATGACAACCACTCTCCTACAAGTACCCTTTCTCGCGATAGTACCGCTCCGCCCCCGGATGCAGCGGGAAATCCAGCGGCCCCGCTTCGGTGTCGCTGCACAGCTGCTTCATCGACGGCGTCTCGGTCGCATCGTAGGGAATCTCCGTCCGGATCTTCGCGAGCACACCGGCGATGTGATACGCCAGCTCGTCTGGAAAGTTTTTGTGCACGACGATGGGCCAGCCGCTGAAATCCACGACCGTCGTCGGATCGTTAATACCGGCTATACGGCCGTGGTCTAAGCGCGCCCGTTTGAAGCCGTACTGTTCCAGCTTCTTCAGCACCGGTTCCGAGTAAGACAAAAACTTCATGCCATGCTGCACCGCGACATCGCCCCAGGAGTCCATGCCCTCGTCAATGACCATGTCGAGCTTGCCGGAGACAATACCCTGACGCCGCTGCGGGTTGCTCGGGCGCACGACTTCGTCGACCTTGCCGCCCCATTTGACGAAATGGTTTTGGGTGATGCCGTGGCATTTGAGTAAATATTTGATCGCGAAGTCGACGCAGTCGTTAACGGCAATCGACACGCGCATCCTGGGCTTCTTGGCGATCAGCTCTTCCATGGAATTCACGCCCAAGCGCGGCGAGACCGCGATAACCAACCGATCCCACGATGGAAAAACAGCCAAAGCGCGCAAGGGATATTTCTTCGTGAAAGGACCTTTGCCATGCACGGCCATCGACGGGATCGCGGTCGGATTCAGCCAAACCAGATCAAGCTTGCCGTTGGCAACCAGCTTGGCGCCGTTCAAGCCGCTGCACCAGGCCGGGCTGACGCCGATAGTAAACGGATACGGTGCCCCTTTGCCCCTTTTCCCACCCGGTAGCTGCACCATCAGTTGAATGGCGCTGGTCAACAAGGTCGGCACGTCTTCATAAAGCCCGGCAAGAATTTTGGTCGCGATACGCGCGCGCATCAAGCTCGCGCTCATCGGCTTTACACTGCGATCATCGTAGGCCACGGTACTTTGCTCCTTTAAGTAACGGAATTATTCATCCGACCTAATCCGAATCGGGGTGGGTGTCAACCTGATCGATTTTGGATTTTGGATTACTGCCCCCGCTCGATTCGCTTCACCTTCACGAGCTAACAAGCTATGGTGAGTCATATTTCCGAACTCTGCGTCTCCGCGCCTCTGCGCGAGACAAATCCGAAAACCCAAGGAGCCTACTTCCATTCGGATACTTCATTCTCTGCGTTACCGAGACTACGCGCTCTTTTGGTCGACCGATTTGCTCAGCTCCATCGGTCACTTCGTTCAGGAAGTGGCACTGTTCTGGATTACCTACGAGATCACCCATTCGGCGATGGCGCTCGGCATTCTCGGGCTTTGCGGCACCTTGCCGCGGCTCCTGCTCGGCGCCTTTAGCGGCGTGTTCGTCGACCGCTACGACCGCAAGCTGCTGCTCATTCTGGTGCAGTTCGTCTCTGCCATCCCGATTGCGATTTTCTTGGTCGTCTATTTCTTCGGCACACTGCAGTTTTGGCATTTGCTCGTGCTTGAAGTGGTCTTCGGCTCGATTCGCGCCATCAATCCGTCTGCGGCACAATCGATCCTTTCGGAACTTGTGCCGCGCGACGATCTCATGAACGCGGTGTCGCTTTATACGTTCGGATTCAACATCGCGCGCATCGTCGGCCCCTCTCTAGGCGGCGTAGCGATCATCTGGATCGGCATCGGCGGCTGTTTTGCCGCTTTTGCGATAACGCTTTTGCTGTCGGGTGTTGGCATGCTGTTCATTCATCCCAACCGCGCGCAAAACGAGAAACGCCAACAGGGGTTTGTTCGTGAATTCAAAGAAGGTTTTGACTACGTTTGGGGCACCCCGGTAATTCTGAGCAGCGTCATCGCCGCCTACACGTTCGCCGTCTTCATCGTCACCTACCAGAGTTTCCTGCCAGTGTTCGCCAAAGAAATACTCAAAGTCGGCCCCGACGGCCTCGGCCTCCTGATGGCGGCGCCGGGCATCGGCGCACTCGCATCGTTGAGCTTTCTTGCCTCCGTCGGCGAGCGCTGGAACAAGGCGATGCTGCTCTGGATCACGACGACCACAACGCCGATTTTTCTCATTCTGTTTTGCCTCTCGCCGACCTTCTGGCTATCAGTAGCCCTGTTAGCGTTAGTCGGCGCCGGCCAAGTCTGCTTTCGCACCATCAGCCGGGTCATCATCCAAATCGAAGCGCCACGGACACTGATGGGCCGCGTCATGAGTGTCTTTAACCTCGACCAGGGTATGCGCTCGGTGGGCTCGATGGTTCTCGGTGCCGCGGCGACTTGGTTTGGCGCGTCGCTCGGTTTGGCGTTAGCGGCAGGAGCATCGTTGATAGTAACAACGACGATATTTTATCGCCTGTTGGGAAGAAGACACTAAGCGCCTATGCTGACAGCCGTGAGGTGTACACCATGAACCTGCGAGAATTGCTGAGCATCGAGCTAGCCATCATCCAAGCTCCCATGGCGGGCTCGCAAGGCAGCGCACTAGCGATCGCGGTGTCGAACGCTGGCGGACTGGGTTCCCTGCCCTGCGCGATGTTGACCGCCGACGCCATGCGCACTGAACTGGAAAAGATCGAAGCCGGCACGACAAAGCCTTACAACGTAAATTTCTTTTGCCATACAGAACCGACGCCCGATCCCGAGCGCGAAGCGAGATGGCGCGCGGCGCTCACGCCTTATTACAAAGAATACGGCATCGACGTGAGCACAATTCCCTCTGGCCCTGGTCGCGTGCCGTTCAGCGCCGAAGCCGCAGATGTTCTCGAAGCGTTCAAGCCCGCAGTGGTAAGCTTTCATTTCGGCTTGCCGTCGCCGCAATTACTCGCGCGAGTGAAATCGTGGGGTTCGAAGATTTTGTCCTCGGCAACCACGGTCGAAGAAGCGCGTTGGCTCGAATCGCGAGGCGTCGATGCCATTGTCGCCCAAGGCTTGGAAGCCGGCGGCCATCGCGGCATCTTTTTGTCGGAAGATTTGAACACGCAAGTCGGCGCCTTCGCCCTGTTGCCGCAGATCGTTAATGCTGTGAGAGTGCCGGTCATCGCCGCCGGCGGCATCGCCGATGCAAAAGGAGTTGCCGCTGCCATGGCGCTCGGCGCCACCGGCGCACAAGTCGGCACGGCCTATCTGCTCTGCCCCGAGGCGACCACCAGCGCGGTGCACCGCGCCGCGTTGAAGGGCGAGGCTGCTCGCCACACCGCACTGACAAATCTATTCAGCGGCCGCCCCGCCCGCGGCATCATCAACCGCGCCATGAAAGAGGTGGGTCCGATGAGCACAGCCGCACCGGCCTTCCCCCTGGCCACCAACGGCATCGCGCCGCTGCGCGCAAAGGCAGAGAGCCAAGGCTCTGGAGATTTTTCCCCGCTATGGTGCGGGCAAAATCCCAGCGGGTGCAAAGAGATTCCCGCTGCGCAGCTAACGCGCGACCTGGCATCGGAACTTCAGCGGTAGCGCACGCTCCGACAAATTTTCAATTTTCCATTATCCATTTCCAATTGTACCTGCCTTGTCTTTCTCTCCCACCGGCGTTATAGCCAGGGACAACTCACGAAACGAGGTGTCCTATGAATCTTCCGCCAATCGCCGCAACCACCATTGGCAGTTTTCCCCGTCCGCCATGGCTCGCGCAAAACGATCGCAGCCGCGCGGTTTTTCGTCTCGAAGGCGCCGATCTCAAGCAAGCGCAAGACGACGCCACCGCTCTGAGCATTCACACGCAAGATCGCATCGGCCTCGATCTGCTCTCCGACGGTGAGCAGCGCCGCACAGGGTTTATCAATCATATTCTTTCTGCCTTCGAAGGCGTCGATCTCGAACATGAAGCCGTCAAGACAATTTATCGGCGGCGCGAGCAGCCGCGGCCGGTGCCGCGTATTGTCGGTAAGATCAAGCGGCGCGTGCCGGCCGTTGTCGAAGACGTGAAGTTTGCCAAGGCGCAGACCGACAAGCCGATCAAGATGGACGTGCCGGGACCGATGACGATCGTCGACAGCACCTTGGATGAATTCTACAAAGACGAAGCGGCCATGGCGATGGACGCGGCGGCGGCGTTGAATGCCGAGCTGCGCGACTTGCAAGCCGCCGGCTGCGACGTCATCGAGATCGACGAGCCGGCGATGACCCGCTATCACGAGAAAGTTTTCGAGTACGGCGCCGAAGCGCTCGATCGTTGTCTGGAAGGCATCGCCGTGCCGACGGTTGTCCATCTCTGCTACGGCTACCCCGGCGGCAATCCGAACCGCCAGCACGAGTACACCTATCCGGAACTGCTCGAAGCGTTGATGAAAACCAAAATCGGCGGCTTCGGTGTCGAGTTCTGCCGCAGCGCCTACGATCCCTCGGTGCTTTCCATCGCCAAGGGGCGCATCGTCATGTTCGGCTGCGTCGACCCGAGCGACACGCCGGTGCCGCCGGTGGCGCAAGTGGCCGAACGCGTGCGCACGGCGTTGAAATATGTCGAGCCGAAGAACCTCTGGCTCGCGCCGGATTGTGGTTTGATGACGATCACGCGCGAGCTAGCGAATGCCAAAGCGAAGCTGTTGGTCGACGTGGCCAAGGAAGTGCGGCGGACATTGTAGTTTTCGATCTTGGCGACCAGCCGGTCGCCCCGACGATTTTCTGCCTGAATTTTTCCTTGCATCGCAAAAGCTGAAAGTACTAAAAGATCGGTCAGAGCGGAGGCTGTTCATGGCCGACGAAAAATTTCCTCACCTCACGGCCCTGCACGAAAAGTACGAGCGCATGGGTTTGCGCGGCCTGTGGCAGCGCGACGCGCGCACAGCGTCTGCGCCCGAGGCGCGCATTTGGCGCTGGGCTGACATGTGGCCGCTGCTACAAGAAACCCGGCGCGATGTGCGATTGCCCGAAGACACCGATCAGCGCGTCATCGGTCTTGACGTGCCCGGGTTATCGACCGGCTCGGTTTTTGTTTCGTATCAGATGATCAACCCTGGCGAAAAGATTCCCTCACACCGGCACACGCCGGCGCAGATGCGCTTCATCGTCAAAGGCAGCGGCGCCTACACGACCTCGCAGGGCGAAGCGATGTTCATGGAAGCGGGCGACTTGCTCGTGCAACCCAATTGGAGCTGGCACGGCACCACCGATCCGGGCAACGAGTCGGTGTTTTGGATCGACATTCAAGACCGCCATCTGGTGAACTACCTCGGCGCCTTTCGCCGCGATCTTTGGCCCAACGATGAAGTCGAGCCGACGGTGCATCCGGAAAATTATTATGCGCAGCAAACCGGCTTGATCCGTCCAACCAGTCGGTCAAACAAGGACGCCGTGTTGCCGCCGATCCATTACAAATGGCGCGACATGATCAAAGTGATCGACGAGGTCACGGAAACCGCCGAGCTGAGCCCCTATGACGGCCGCATGTTCGAGTACCGCCACCCCAGCACCGGCGGCCACACCCTGCCGACGCTGAGCGCGCAGCTGCAGCTTTTGCCGCCGCGCGCGCAGACAAAAGAGCACCGCCACACGGGAATGGCAATGTACCTGGTCGTCAAAGGCGCAGGCGCGACGATCGTGAACGGCAAGCAGATCGAATGGCGCGAGCACGATTGTTTCTTGCTGCCGCCTTGGCAATGGCACGCGCATGAAAACGCGGCGACCCATGACCGGGCGATTTTGTTTACGGTCAGCGACCGACCGACACTGGAAGCGCTCGGACTCTATTACGAAGAAGGAAGATAAAATCTCTCGAACAGCAAGAAGTTCGAAAACTAAGTTTTTCTCCGGACTTCGTGTGCTTCGTGCCTTCGTGGTCAATAAAAACGTCTCATTTTACGCTAACATCACACTTTTTAGGGAGACCACCATGCCACGCCAAATCCAAATGATCTCTGGCGATTCTCATCTCGATTTTTCGCCCGAGCGCTGGACCCATCATGTGCCCGCGAAATGGCGCGATCGCGCGCCGCGGCGCATCAAGCTCGCCAACGGCGATGATGCTTTTATCGTCGAGAACAGCCGGCCCCATTCGCCGAGCTTGCAGATCACTGGCACCGGCACTAACTATGAGAAACATGACGTCAGAGGCATCGCCTACGAAGGCCCCGGCACAGGGTTGCCGGCGCAACGACTCAAAGAACAAGATCAAGACGGCGTCGATGCGGAGATCTTATACACGCACCCGAGCTACCTGCTCTCCTGGCGCGGCATCACCGACAACGAACCCTACGTCGCTATGATTCACGCCTACAACCAATGGCTCATCGAAGAATATTGCTCCTTCGCACCGGATCGGTTGATCGGCACCGGCATCGTTCCCGATACGAATCTGGCCGACGCCGTCGCCGAACTCAAGTACTGCGCCAAAGCCGGCTACAAAGCGGTTTGCTTGTATAAATTTCCCAGCGGCAAAGGTTATCCGGTTCCAGAGGACGATCAGTTCTGGCAAACCGCGGTGGATTTGGGCATGCCCATCACCGCGCACACCAACGGCGGTACCACCCGCTTCATGCGCGAAGGGCCGGTTTATCACTACAGCAAAACGCCGGAGCGCGTAATTCCCGGACGCGATCCGATCAGTTTGCTGTTTCGCTTCTCCAACGACAATCCGATCGCGCCGTTGCAGCTCGCTTTCGCTGGACTATTCGATCGTTTTCCTAAGCTGCAAATCTACTGGTCAGAAACCCAAGCCGGTTGGCTCGCCTACGGCTTGGCGCAAATCGATGACAACTACGTGCGCAATCGTTTTTGGGCCGAAAGAGATTGGGGCGTGAAACCGCTCAAAGAAAAGCCCAGCTACTATCTCAAAGAAAATAGTCTATGGGGCTTCATGAAAGACCCGGTGGGCGTGCGTATGCGCCACGACGTCGGCGTCAAAGCGCTGATCTGGGGCAGCGACTTCGCCCACGCCACCGGCGATTGGCCGGAATCGCGCGGCATGATCGACCAGACTTTCGCCGGTGTGCCAGCCGATGAGCGCTACGCCATGTTGGCCGGCAATGCGATCCGGTTTTTCAAATTGAAGGACACGGTACCGGAGCTGAGCGATTTGAGTCGGGCGGCGTAGGGGTCGGAATATCTCGCGCCAAGCATTTCCTGAGCCTGGTCGAAGGGACGCAAAGGTCGCAAAGCTCAATGCAGAATGCAGGGGCGACCGGTTGGTCGCCCTCTTCGATTTATGGCCTCCACCCCTCGGCCTTCAAGTCGGCATGAATTTTCCGCGCCGCCGAGAAATCATAAAAGCGATTGAGCGGCGGCGTGTCCTTCCGCCCCACCCGTTCCAGTAGCGGAGCGAGAAAGCGCTTTTGCAAATCTTCATTGAGCACGCCGTCCGGCGTAATCGCCGGCCTGATCAAATCGTAAACCTTGGCCGCGGCATTTTCGTCGATCTTTAAACTTTTGCGCAGCACGGCAACCGTGCCGCTGCGATTGCCGACATGAAATAGAAACCCTTTCACCGTCGCGCGCATGAACTTTTCGACCAGCGCGGGATCGCTCGAAAGTAGAGCGTCGCGCGCCACGACGGAACCCTGGAGCTGAACGATGTCCGAGTTAATAAACGAAACCAGCTCGCGCAGGCCGGACTCCGCCGCCGTCAGGTTGTGCGGGAACGTCATCATCGCCGCGTCCACCGTGCCGCTCGCCAGCGCGCTGAGACGCGTGCCGGTGGTGCCGATCGCCAGGATCGCCACGTCGCGGTTTTCGTCCATGCCATTTTTCTTGAACCATTCGCGCAGCGCCGCATCGCCCGCCGCGCCGAGGCTCGACACCGCCACTTTTTTGCCGGTGAGATCTTTGAGCGAGCGAATCTCGGGGCGCGAGTAGAGCCAGAACATCGGCTTGTTAAACGCCGCAAAGATAACTTTCAGCGGCGCGCCTTGCAGCGCCGCCTGCAAACCGGCGGTCGGCACCGCCGAGAAATCCACCCCACCGGCGATCAGCGCCTGATTGCTGACGCCGCCGCGCATGAGCACGAGATCGACTTCCAAGCCTTCTTTTTGAAAATAGCCGCGCTCCTGCGCAATAAAGAACGGGCTCATGGTCACGTCGAGCACCGGCACGCCGACGCTGACTTTGCGCGCTTCGCAGGGGACTGCCACCATAGCTATTAGCAAAAACGTTGCGACATACTTGTTCACCAGGTTATGCTCCTCATGGTCATTTCGAGATCCGCCGAGAAATCTCTTCTTCGCCGTGTGCGGCCATCGATTGCGCCGAATACTACACGCGACCTCGAACTGGCTCAAGGCAACAATTCCCTTGCACACGGCCATATCTCGGAATTATGATCCGCCTGTCCGAACCCACTCACCGAGAGGCCATAATCATGACCTATAGACGGGTCGCATTGATTCTCGCGTTGGTTATTTGCGCGAGCGCGGTCTTCGCCCAGGACAAGCCCAGCGCGCCGCGCAAACTGGAGTCCGTTACCCTCGGTCTCTCCGCCCGCTACGTGCTCAACCTGCCCATCTACATGGCGCAGAAACATGGCATCTTCGAAAGCGAGGGCTTCGACTTCAAGTTAATTACATTGAAAACCAGCACAGCCATCGCTGCGCTCGTTTCCGGCGACTTGGATTACATCACGGCGCTAGTTTCTGGCCTGGGTGCGGCCGTCGGCGGCGCGCCGCTGGTGGGGACCTATCTGGCGAACGACAAGCCACTGCTCTATTTGATCAGCCGCACCGATATCAAGGACGCCAAGGCGCTGCGCGGCGGCATCATCGGCCACGGCGGCACCCGCGGTAGCCACTACCATGCCACGGTGGCCATGGTGAAACACCTCGGCATCGATCCCGACAAGGATGTGCAACTAATCTCGACGATAGACGTCACGCAGGGCTTGCAGACGCTTTTTTCCGGACGCATCGCCGCCGCGACCCTGTCGCCACCCTACGACTCGATGGCGGTCGCCAAAGGCTACCACCGTTTGGTGTTGGGACCGGAAATATTGCCAAGGTTCATCGAGTCAGGCCTCGTCGTCCGGCGCGCCAAACTGCGCGACAATCCCGAGCAGGTAAAACGGATGACTCGCGCGTTAGTCCGCGGCCTGAAATATTCCATGGACCACCCGGCGGAATCCGTGGCACTGATCCAAAAAGAGTGGAATCTTGACCGCGAAACCGCTCAAGCAGCCTACGACGCCATGATGCCGACCTACAATCAAAGAGGCGAAGCAAGCGACGAATTGATCATGGCCGCAATCAAACGCGCCCAGCAGGACGCCAAAATCACCTCCAACTTCGCGCCGAAAGATTTCGTCGATTGGAGTGTTGTACGGGTTGTACAGAAGGAACTGAAACGCTGACGGGAAAAAGAATGGCCGCAGTAAACGCGAAAGAAATATCGCGATACAGGGACGACCGGTTGATCGCACTTCTTCGACCCGGTGCCTGCCTGGCCCTCCTACTCGTGTTGTTTGTGCTGCCCTCATTCGCCCAAGCCCCACGCAAGCCTGAATCCGTGACCCTCGGTCTCTCCGCCAAACATGTGCTGAACATGCCGATCTATCTAGCGCAGCGCCACGGCATTTTCGATAGCGAGGGATTCGACTACAAACCGATTACGACAAAGACAAATACGGCCATTGCAGCCCTGGTTTCCGGCGATCTCGACTACATAACCGCATTCAATTCAGGGTTAGGCGCCGCCATCGGTGGGGCGCCGCTAGTTGCGGCTTATGTCTCCACCGACAAACCGCTGCTCTACCTGATCACCCGCCCGGACATCAAAGACGCTAGAACACTGCGCGGCGGCATCATCGGCCACGGCGGCACGCGCGGCTCGCACTACCATGCGACGGTTGCCATGGTGAAACATTTGGGATTGGACGCAGACAAAGACGTGCAGCTGATCTCGACGATCGACGTGACCCAGGGCATGACGGCGCTGCTCTCCGGCATTGTTGCTGGCGCGACGCTGTCGCCGCCCTACGATTCCATCGCCGTGCGCAAAGGCTATAACCGGTTGGTCCTCGGCCCGGAGGTCCTGCCGCGCTTTGCGGAGAACGGCTTGGTCATGCGCCGCGCCAAGCTGCGCGACAATGCCGACCAGGTGCGGCGCTTCCTGCGCGCGATGATTCGCGGCCTGAACTATGCGATCGATCGGCCCACCGACGCCGTCGCGTTGATTCAAAAAGACTGGAACCTCGATAGAGAAACCGCGCAGACCGCCTATGACGCCTCGATCTCGACGTACAACCTGCGCGGCGAGGCCGGCGACGAAATCGTCATGGCCGCCATCAAGCGCGCGCAACAGGACGCTAAGATTACCCAATCAAGTTTCGCGCCGAGAGATTTTGTCGATTGGAACATCGTGCGCGGACTGCAGCGCGATTTGAAGCGTTGAACGATCAGGATTTACCTCGCGCAAAGACGCAAAGGACCCCAAGAAAAAATATTATTTTCCGAACTTTGCGAGCTTTGCGCCTTTGCGCGAGGCATCTCCGACTCCGATTCACCTAACACTCAAACGGAGGACTTATGATTGTCGATGCCGACGGCCATAGCCACATTCCACCGGAAGTGTTTGACAAGTATCTCGACAAGGAATTTCATCGCAACCGACCGCGCTATGTCACCTTCGACGATGGGCGCGGCTACTACATCGTCGAGGGGCGGGTCATCGCCAAGCCCTTCGGCTGGGGGCCGGGCACGCCGGGGAGCATCGCTGGCACGGCGCGCACGCGGAAAGTCAAGGATTGGGATCTGAGCAACGTGCCGGGGCGGCTGGATGATCTCGATCTCGAAGGCATCGATCTGCAGGTCATCTATCCCAACGTGTTGATGTCGATCAACAGTTGGGAGCACGCCGGCCTCGCTGGCGCCTGCGCGCGGGCTTACAACGATTGGATGTCTGAGAAATGCGCCCAGGCCGGCGGCCGCCTGCGCTTCGCCGCCGTGGTCGCACTCCAAGATCCCAAGGCGGCGGCCGTCGAACTGAAGCGCGCCGTCACATCGCTTGGCGCCGTCGGTGTGATGGTCACCGGCACCATCGGCACGCGCACCCTCGACCATCCCGAGCTCTATCCGTTTTGGCAAGCCGTCGAGCAGCTCGACGTCGGCGTCGGCGTGCATACCGTCACCGGCATGTACCCGACGGTCGGTCAGGAACTGTTCGATCACTTCTGGGGCGCCAAGGCAGTGTCGATGCCGCTGACTTTAACGACGGCAATGGTATCGCTCGTGGGCGGCGGTGTCTGCGACCTGTTTCCAAACATTCGCTTCGGCCTGCTCGAAACCGGCTGCGGCTGGCTGCCCTACTGGGTCGAGAGGATGGACGAGATGCACGAGCGCGGCGAAAAAGATCCGCGCATGTACGACGGCATCCTCGAACGCAAACGACCCACGAGCCGCATCAAACCGAGCGAGCTATTCGCCGAGGGTCGCATGGTGGTTTCCTGCGAACCGGGTGAGATCATGCTGCCGGCGGTCATCAACGCCGTCGGCGACAACTGCATCATGTACGCCAGCGACTATCCGCACGGCGACAGCAAGTGGCCCGAGACAGTGTCACGCATCCGCGGCGCGGGATTGTCGGAGACAACCCAGAGAAAAATTCTCGGCGACAACGCGGCGCGGCTGTACCAGTTGCAGCAACCGCTTGGCCGAGCTGCGTCAATTCTGAGAGCGTGATGCGATACCAGAGTTTGCATCCTGAGCGCTAGCGAAGGATCTGCTTTCGTGCGGTCGCATAAAGCAGATTCTTCGCCTTCGGCTCAGAATGACGATGGTGACAAAACACACAAGCAACGACTATTGAGAAAGATCCTTCGGATGTGGTTCAAGATCTTTTTGTTGCTGCTCCTCTGTCTGGCCGCGCCACCCCGCATCCACGCCCAAACCGAAGCCGACTCGGAAGACTTTAACCGCAAAGAACGCAGAGAACGCAAAGTCCGGAGGGCAGGCACAAGGCCTGCCCCTACAAAACCCTTCGTGGTGACAACCTGGCTGCAATTTTCATGTTGCATGGGCGTGCGCAAGCACATGAACCACTCCGTGGTGAATATCCCCTCTCCGACTTTTTGCGTTCTTTGCGGTTAAATTCTCCGGGTTCCTAATCCGGGCGCGCAGCGCCTTTTGTGCCCCTTGTCTTTGTGCTTAATCAGTTTTCTTACGCCGCGTTCAAATGAAAAAACTTCACGGCGTTACCGGCGAGCATCGCATGCTTCTCATCCTCGGGGACGCCAGCAAACTGTTCTTGGACGAGCTTTAGCGAGTCCGGCCAGACGGTAACGATATGCGGAAAGTCCGTCGACCACATGACTTTGTCGACACCGACCATGTGGCGCAGCTGAATGCCGACTGGGTCGTCGAAGACGCCCCAGTGGGCGTGCTCGCGCAAATACTCGCTCGGCGGCCGTTTCAACTTCGGCAGGCCCAATAATCTTTCCGCCCAGTGACAGTTGACCTTATAGGTCTGGTCCATCTGCTGGTAGAAATAGGGAATCCAGCCGATGTTATTTTCCGCCCAAAAAATCTGCAGCTTGGGGAAACGATCGAACACACCGGTAAAGATCAATTGCGTCGCCTCCACCGCGCCGCAGTGATAAATCCCCTGGCGCGCCAGGCGCTGGAGAAAATCGAACGGCCGGTCTTCTCCCTGCGGGTCCTTGGGATATTTCATGAGATATACATCGCGCTCGTCGGTGCGGCGCGGAAACGACGTGTGAATCGTCACCGGCATGTCGAGATCGATGGCCGCCGCCCAAAAAATATCGTCTTCCGGCGTCGGAAAGCCCTTGCCACTCGGAAACGTGTGCAGCCGCACCGCCTTGCAGCCCTTTTCTTTGCAGCGCTTCATCTCGGCGACGTTTTCCTCAGCGCCGATGTCGGGCATCACGGCGGCGCCGACGAGGCGGTCGGGGTCGACGGCGCAGTACTCTTCAATAAAATAGTCGTTGAACGCCCGAATGATGCCCAAAAAGCAGTCGCGGTCTTTGATCTTGCTGTTGCGCGCCTCGGTGGCGAACAACAATTCGCCGTCGATGCCGTCTTGATCCTGCTCTTTCAGACGCTGCTCGGGTGAGCCGGCGCCGACCGAGGTCTCGAAATCTAAGCGAGTCGGGTTAAAATTCTCCGGCCCCTTGCCGGCAAATAAATTCGTCCCGCGATACTCCAGCGGCTGGCCCTCTTCGACGATGGCGTCCCGGCCATCGCCCAATTTGATGCGCCGCGGCGCGCGGTCGCGAAACTTCGCCGGCACGCGGTGCGTCCAGGTTTCCGGTAGACGTTCGAAGTGACTGTCTGCTGAGAAATAACGATACTTGCGGGCCATGTTAACAAAACCTCCTCAGATATTTGCCGCGCGCAAAGACGCAAAGCAGGCAAAGGGCAAAGTTATTTTCCGAACTCTGCGCGCTCCGCGCCTCCGCGCGAGCCGTTCCGAATCTAAAC
Source organism: Deltaproteobacteria bacterium (assembly GCA_016874755.1). Taxonomy (NCBI): domain Bacteria; kingdom Pseudomonadati; phylum Myxococcota; class Myxococcia; species Deltaproteobacteria bacterium. The sequence goes on from VGTH01000019.1 coordinate 58,550, forward strand.
TAACGCACCAACATTTCCTTCATGATTTTTTCCATCGCCTTTGATACTTGATCGGTCTGCCGCGCCCCGCCGGATAGTTTGGCGATCTCGCTAAAGAGCGGCTCGACCGATGCGGCATGGGTCGTCGCAGCGAATATCGCGATCACGACTTGGACGCACACCCAGGTTAAAGCGGTTCCGAACCCCATCCGCGATCCCCAACCGTCCATCATCGACCGGATCCCCAATCACTTCATCGTGCAATGCGGATGATAATCCATCTTGCACTTGGCGCCGGCGCCGCGCATGGCCTTTTCGAACTCGGAGTGGATCATCGGCTCTTCGTCTTCATACTCGATCTGATCGCCGCCCTCTTTGACGCTTTTGTAAACGTAGGCTTTACCGCCCGCCTTCGGCTTGTCGCTGCCCCAGCCGATAGCGAGAAAAAACACCGGATCGGCGGCGCCGTTAAAATGTTGGTGGAACCACATTTCCGGCGGCACGAAGACACTGCCCGGCCCCCAGTCGATGCGTTCCATCTGATTGCCTTCTTTCCACATGAGCGAATAGCCGTGGCCGCGAATGATGAGAACGTGGATACCGGGGCCGTGACGATGGGCCTTCTTGTAGGCGCCGACGCCCCAGAGCGACACGTGCGATTTCATGGTGTTACCGACCATGCGAAAGACCGTGCTCTTGGCGCCGCCGCCGCGGTCGAAACCGCCGGAAAAAGTCTGGCAGACGCGCACGTCGGAGACAAAGTTGGTCGACCACTGCTGCGTGGCATTGGTCTGCTTAAAATAATTGTCTTCGCCGGTGAAACGGTCTTTGAAGACAAAGTCGTTATCAAAGACAAACTCGTGGTTATTGAACGTGTCGATGACCCGCGGCGCGGCGGTCATGGCGATGTAGCGCACCGCCTCTTGACCCGAGGCATTGTGGTGCTCATGCCAGGCATTCATCGGTATCGCAAAGTAGCTTCCCTCTTGCCATTCAAACGTCTGCTTGTGATTGGGATCGATCCACACCGAGGTCGCGCCGCGGCCTTTCAAGATGTACATGGTCTCTTCGAACAAATGGCGGTGCGCCGTGAAAGATTTGCCCGGAGGAATTTCCGCGACGTACGAATCGTTGAAGCCGCCGGTGCCGTCGAGATTCAAAAACGCCGCCGAGCCGCTGCCGCTCGATTTCCACGGCGCCAGCTCTAGATCGAAGACGCTTTTGACACCGAGGCCGCGGTAGGTCGGCAGGCCTTCGGACTCTTTCCAAGTTTCGTAGGGCGATTTATAGGCGAGTCGCTCTTTGACTTCCTCTTCTGCATTTGCCGGTGTAGCCATGATTTTTCCCTCCAGTTCTATTTCCAATTCGACCTTGTTGTCTCGCACGGCGTCATTGGATCCGATACTCGCCCCGCCTCGGGGGAAGGCCAGGATGGGGGAAAACACTTCGACGTGACCCCCACTCTAACTCTCCGCCGAAACGGGAAACAGAACCCGAATGTTCTTATCTCCCCAGGAATATCTCGTTAAACAACTTAATCTGTTTCCCCGAATCGCCTTCATACTTGATCACGTGCGGCGTCTTCTCGACCAATTCGGCGACCCGCTTCGAATCGGCGTCGACGCCCTTGCGGATCGGAATCTTGTCGATCTCGCGCAGCGATTTTTGCCCCTCGTCCGATAAATAGAAATCCACCAGCAGCCGTGCCGCGTTGGGGCGCGGCGCGTTCTTGGCAATCGCCACCGACGACACCGTCGCAAACGATGGATCCAGCGGTAGCCAGTCCACCGGTCCGTTGCGCTCGCGGATCTTCTCCAGCTTGGTCACTTGCATGAACGCGACGATGGGAAATTCACCGGCGCCGAGCAGCTGGGAAATTTTCGTGTAGCCGTTGTGCGCGATCAAATCCTGCTTGGCGAAGGCGCGCATGAACGCCAACGCCTTCTCCTCGCCGCGCAACTCGGTCATGCCGATCAACGGATTGTTGGTGCCGATGTGAAAGGCGATCTTGCCTTTGTATTCGGGCTTCAAATAGTCGTTGTAGGAGCGCGGCGCCTTCGCCACCGGCATTTGCTTGGTGTTGACGCCGGTGACCAGCACATCGGTATTGATGCCGCTCCAAAATCCCTTGGGATCGTTGAAGCCCTGTTGCAAGAACTTGGTCTCGGGACTCGTGTACTGCGCCAGGACACCGATGTCGCGCAAGTAGTTCATCGAATCGGGCGTCACGCCGAACACGTCGGCCAGATGTTTGCCGGCGCGAAACTCGGCGATGGCGCGCGCCGCCAGCGTCGCCGCGCCCAGGCGCACATGATTGACTTTGAGAAACGGATACTTTTTGGCGATGGCTTTCTGAAACACTTGAAAGTCCGACAGCACCATGGTCGTGTAAAGCACGACCTCGCCTTCTTTCTTGGCGAGTTCGAGGTCGGCTGCGTGGACAGAATGCCCCAGCCCCAGCGCAACAATTAACAGTGTTAGCCAGACCTTCACCAAGGCCAACCAACCTCTGATTTCCCGCTTTGAAAAAGCGGGATTGAGGGGGCTTTGTGCCTTGTGTGCGAAGGGAAATCCCCCCTTATCCACTTTTCGCAAAGGGGGGAAAAATGCCCTGATCATACGTAATCCGCCTTTTCACCTTGATGGGTCAGCGACAAACCTAAGTTATCCATCGCCAACCGCGTGTTGATACCAAGAATGCGCAGAGGCTCGTTGCCGGTATTGAAATACTGGTGCCACTGGAAAACCGGTATCGCCAAAACATCGAGCGTATCGAAGTTGTACTCCTTATCCTCGACGATCACTTTGCCTTTGCCGCCGACCACCAAGTCGATTTCATCGTACAAATGCCGGTGCGCGCCCGAGCGCTTGCCCGGCGGAATCTCCGCCATGACGACACCCAATGCTTTGGCGTGAAAGCCGATGCGCGGGTCGACGACGTAGGCGATGTTGCCCATCGCGGTGGGCTCAAACACCAGATCTTTTTGTTTGACCAACACTTTGCTGTTGCGCCGCAGCGTTTCTTCATGCATGGCGAACGCCACCTGTTCGGCGTAGAGCTTGGCGGCGCCGCTGTTGAGCAGCTTGGCATCTTCGATCTTGCTGCCGCCGCCCGGGATCAGCGTCTTGCGCATATCCTCGCCCTCCTGGGCGTAGATCCAAAACTCGGGATAGCGCTCGTCCTCATAGACCGCTTGACCGAGCGCCAACGACAATGGCCCTGTGGTCGAGGCGATGCGCAGCACCGGCTCGTCGCCATCGTTGACATGGCGGTGCCAGGAGAACATCGGCACCGACAATAAATCTCCCGGCCCCCAATCGTAGCGCACGCCGTCGATGATGCTGTGGCCGTGGCCCTTGAGAAAATAGATGATCGCTTCCACCGTGTGGCGGTGGCCCAGCGACTTCCACTCCTGCCCTTCTTCAGTGTGCGGCGGAATGACGTCATACCATAGACGGTGGGTATGATTGTTGGAACCTAAACGCGCGTCGACGACATAGATATGCTTGTGTTCGCCCAACTGCTTTTCCACGTCGGTCCATTTAAAAAGTACTTCCTGCCCCTTGCGCCGGCCCTGTTCCTCCTTGGCGAACTTGACGCTGTGCATCATCAGTTCGGTATGTTTTTCTTTGATCGACTTAACTTCCATCCATCCTCCTGCGCTTGCTCGATTGGGTAAATTGCGCTGACATTAGCGCAACAGTTGGGCGATGCCAAGGCAGGTTAACCCGGCTTGCCGGTTCGGCGACAAGTTGTTAGCTTGCGCCCATGCGCTGTCCAAAATGCCAATCAGCAACTCTTCGCGAAAAGAACTTTGACGGGGTTAAGATCGATCGCTGCTCATCGTGCCACGGCACCTGGTTCGATGCCCGCGAGTTGGGCCAACTGCTGGCCGCCGAAGCCAACCAGGTGGCCGGCCTGCGACAGGGCGGCGCCAATACAACCGCGGACGACAAACAGGGCAATTGCCCGCGCGACGGTTCGGCGCTCCTGCGAATCTACAGCGCCATCGACCGAGCGGTGGTCTTGGATGCCTGTGCCGATTGTCACGGCATTTGGCTTGACGGCGGTGAATTCGAAAAGCTTTACAACACGCTGACAGCGTAGCGCTTCACTCGCGCAGCTGCGTTTTGGCGGCTTCGGAGATCGCCACCACGGCGGGGTGCTTCAGTTTGCGGTCCAGAGAAACGGCGTAGAAACGTTCGGTCACTTTGCTCAAGCGGCCAACGATGCGCATATCGTCCTGTTTTCGCACCTCCGCCGCGGCCACTGCCGGCGTGAAAAACAACCCCACACCGCGCCGCCCGAACACATGCAACAGCGCGGTGTCTTCAAACTCCGCGACGATCTGCGGCACGATGCTGTGGGCGTCGAACCACTGGTCAAGCGACCGGCGGGCGGTCGTGTTGAGTGTCGGCAGCAAGAGCGGCGCGCCGTGGAGCGAACGCGGGAAACCACGCTGGAAACGCGCCGCGAGTTTGGCGGTCCCGAGCAGCACCATGGCAGATTCGCCGAGCAAGTGGCTAAAGGCCTTGACGTTGAGGGCGGCAACGATCGGCCGGTCAGTCAAGACCACGTCGATTTCATTGGATACTAGCGCCGGCAACAACTGCTCGTTGGTGCCTTCTCGACACACGATGCGGCATGTCGGGCCCAAATTGAGCGCAGGTTGCAATAGCGCGTAAGCCACCAACTTCGGCATGACGTTGGCGACCCCGACCGTCAAGCGAGCGAGCCGCCCCTCCGGCCGCCCCTTGAGAGTGCCCATCATTTCCTGCCCCAGGGAAAAGATCTCGTCGGCATAGCGAAACACCACGTTGCCGGTATCGGTAAGCACGAGTTTGCGCCCGGAGCGGCGAAACAACGCTTCGCCGAGCATGCGCTCCAGAGACTTTATCTGCGCACTGACGGTGGCTTGCGTGAGCTGCAACTGCTCCGCCGCTTGCCCCACGGTGCCGCGCCGCGCCACGGTCCAAAAGTAGAGCAGATGATGATAGTTGAGCCATTCCACGATGGTCTTACATTAGTTCGAATTTTTCTAAGGATCAATCAAATATTATGAGATTGTCTAAATTGCAGATTTACACTATGGTCCCCCGGACAAAACGTCAGGGAGGGTGTGGTTAGGCCATGGCTTATACACCAAACGAATTCAATTATCAGGACTCCGGCAAGCTATTCGAGCCCGATACGGTGCTGCCGGCGCAATACTATGCAACCATCCAAAAGGGCCATCAACAAGATCCTGAACGGCGTCTGATGATCGCGGTGCTGGAAGACGTCGTGGCTTGCCTTTCGGTCAACCCCAAACAATGTTCGCGGCGCCAGCGCCTCGATTTCTACAGCGCGCATTACTGGGTCAATGCGCCGACGCAGGGCGAGTGGATCTTTTCGTTCCACAACATTTGTGAAACTTTGGGCTTCGATCCCGAGTATCTGCGCCGCGGTCTCAATCGTTGGGCCAAGCGCTATGAAAATTCCAGCGCTGCTAGGCGTTCGAGCCGCGAGTCGCCGCGCTACAAGCCGCTGCGCTTAAGAGCGGTGTTCTAATGCGATTTTAAGCGGGAATCGATTTAGCGAAGATAAACCAGTGGAAAGCGACGTTACTTTGCCAGTGAACATGTCAGCGGCGGCAAGGTGGCGATGACAACCGAGCCCGCCGCTCACGACAACCCCGCCGGCTGGCGCCGGCGGGGTTGTGAAACTTGAAACTTACGCCATTTCCAATCTGCGAATCCGATCGTCAAGATCGGGGTGGGTCGACAGCCAGGCCATCAGGCCGCCGCTCTTGCCTGACGAAATTTTTAAGGTCGCGAGCGAGCCCTGTGAATCATCGGTCAGCTCCAGAGTGCGCTTGAGCTTTCTCAAGCCGGCAAGCATGTTCTCGCGACCGGCTAAGGTCGCGCCGCCGGCATCGGCCCGGTACTCGCGCGCCCGCGAGAACGCGGCGACCACGAACATGCCAAGGATACTAAAGACGATTTCAAACAAGATCACCGCCCCAAAGTGCACCCAGTGGCGCATCCTTTCATCAACAAACTGACTGACCGTCCAGGCAATAAGTCGCGCGAAGAACATCACGAAGGCGTTCACTACGCCTTGAATCAAGGTCATTGTCACCATGTCGCCGTTGGCGATATGGGCCACTTCGTGGCCAAGAACCCCGTCAGCCTCGTTGCGGTTCATGTAATTCAGCAAGCCGGACGAGACCGCAACCAACGAGCGCGACTTGGTCGGACCGGTCGCAAAAGCATTGACCTCCGGGCTGTCGTAGATGCCGACTTCCGGCAGGGCGGGTAATCTCGCGCCCCTGGCTAAAGCATGGACGCGATCGATGAGCCAGCGCTCATTGGGGTCGCGGGTCATCGGATCGAGGACGCGCACACCCATCATCCATTTGGCCATCACCCTGGACAAAGCCAGCGAGATAAACGCTCCGGTGAAGCCCCACAAGAGACAAAAGACCGCCAGCGCCTGCAGATTGATACCGCGGTTGCTTAGATAGGGCTGGATTCCTAATAGACTGGTTACGGTTGTGATCGTCAGTATGATCAGCAGGTTAACGCCGATAAAAAGCCCGATTCGTTTAGCCATCTGCATGGACTGCCCCCCTCCTTAAGGGTAAAATTAATATGGTCATCTTACGGGGTTACGGCAATTCGGAAAAAACTAAGCTTTGCATAGCCAGGAACGAAGCTATCAAAGGTGGAACGATTTCATGATCTGGCTCGAGACCGGGTTCTCGATTTTACGCGCGGCCGCCACCAGGTAAAATTCTTCATAGACTCCCGGGAGTTGGCCCAGCACCACCAGTTGACCAGCTCTGATCAGGTCTTCCGCCGCAAAGGTCGGGATCGGGATGATACCGATACCGTCCACGGCCATGAATTTCTGCAATGTCGTATCCTGAGTTTCGGCAATGACATCCATGGTTATCTCGGCCGTTTTGAAGTAATGCTCCAAATCATCGCGGAGCCTGCTGTGGGCAGTTGGCAAAATCATCGGCGCCTTCGCCAGCGAATTGGGAAACTCGGCCTGGAGCGATTTGAACTTGGCTGCGGCGCAGAGACTCACGGGGACCTTGGCGATACTTCGCGAATATAAGCCGCGAGCTTCGTGGGTTGACGGCACATAGTTGGAAATGAACAGATCGATCTGGTGCAGCGCAAGCTCGCGCACCAGCTCGTCCCCCTTGCCTTCCAATACCGTAACCATGCAGTCGCCAATTTTGTAAGCAGCCTGTACCACGGCTAGCGTCAAATGCTTGGGCACACTGTCGAGGGCGGCGATTTGCACGTGGGTGCGGGTCGGCACCAGCCGGTCGTGCAGCACCGCCAGCATTTCATCGCCGGTGCGAAAAATTTCGTTGGCATAGCGCAGCGCCATGCGCCCGGCTTCATTCAAAACCAACTTTTTATGCTGGCGCTCAAAAAGCTTGACCCCGATGGTATCTTCAAACTGCTTGAGCTGCGCGCTGAGGGTGGGCTGCCCCAAGCGCAGCGTCTCCGCCGCCCGGGCGATACTCCCCTCGCTGGCAATCGTCTTGAAATAAAGCAGATGATGATAATTGATCCAAGGCTTCATAAAACTGTTTCGTTTGCGGATTTTTCAGAATCTACCACCTGAGGCGAGCTACGCAAGCGAATATTTCCACACGCACCCTAGTTCGCTTATTGCGATGATTTGCTGCGCCATTATGACTTTGTCCAACGCACGGACAAGACTTATGTTTCTGCCACGGTTGGGGACTAGAACCAAAGGAGGCGCCACCCTCATGACATTTAGGACCAGTGAAAACACGGCAGAAGCTTTCACCATTGCCGAAAACGACTCGCTGGCTCCCTACGAGTTCTACGCGACGTTCAAGCGGAGCCATTACGCCGAGCCGGAAAAGCGCCTGATGGCGGCTCTGCTGGAAGACGCCGTAACCTGCCTGACATTCAACCAGCCCCGTTACTCGCGGCGCCAACAGAAAGAGTTTGCCGCGGCGCACGCCTGGGTCAACGCGCAAGAAGATGGCGATTGGGTGTTTTCGTTCGTCAACGTCTGCGAAACCCTCGGTATGGACCCGAGCTATCTGCGCGGCGGTCTCAACGAATGGGCCAAGCTGCAGCATCAAAAGATCTTCGACACTCGGCGGACACGCTCGAAACCGGACCCGGGACTGCGCCACAAACAGATACGCTTGCGCGCTGTCTACTAGTGCACTGTCTCACGCTGATTGCACCTTATGCCAAATTTGTGACTGGAGCCCGAGCGGTTCCCAGCCTGGCGCCGGCGTGCGATAGTAGCTTTCGTAGCGGCCCGCCGCGACTGGCTCTGCCAGCGCTGCGGCAGGTTGCGTTCGGCTCGCTTGGCGATGGCACTGCGGCACTTCACATACTTTTCCCGTTGGCTGATTATCCTGCTCGCGTTGGTCACTGGCTGCAGCGAACCGGTCGCCGATTTGCCTGCCGTTCAGCCGCACAGCAGCCAGCGCGTCTGGGTAGCTCACGACGATTGGCACGCCGCGGTCATTCTACGCGCGGCGGACATTCCACCCGGCAGCCTGGTCGAAGCCCGTGACTTCCCCGACGCCGAGTATCTTGAAATCAGTTGGGGCGACGCGGAATATTTTCCCGCCGTAACGCCGGGAGTCAGCTCGGCGCTCAAGGCGGCGCTGTGGTCGAGCGGCAGCGTGATTCACATCGTCGGCTTTGGCGGCAACGTCGCCAAAGCGTATCCGAAGGCGCGCATCATCGAGATTGCGCTGGCTGACGAAGATCTGCGCCGGTTGATTGGCTTCATCGACAGCGACATTGCGAGAGACGATCCGGGCAAAGCGGCGCCGGCCTCGCCCGGGCTTTTTCCCGGTAGCCGGTTCTATGCGGCGAAAAGCAGTTTCAGCGGGCTGCGCACCTGCAACACCTGGATCGCCGAAGCCTTCAAAACCGCCGGCCTGCCGGTGCGCACCGCCTGGGTCATGACGGCGAGCAGTCTCGCACGGCAACTGCGGCCCCACGGCACACAAATGCAATAGCCTTGCGCGCTGCGCCCAGACGCGGCAAGCTGGTGCGATGAGTCGGAGTTTCTCCTGTGCCGTGCTGATGCTCGCGCTGGTCAGCTGGCTACAAAGCTGCCAACCCACCCCTACCGCGCCACCCGCCCCCAGCGAACCGCCGGCGCCAACGCTACCGCCTGCGCCGTCGCCGGAGCCGGCAACGCCGCCTGAACCGACACCAGCCACAGTCGAACTGAAAGTCGCGCCGCGAGTCGAACGGAGCCTGCCAGAATCGCAGCTCGCCGCGCCCCAGCGCGACGTGGTTTCGCTCGCGCTCAAATACGACAGCCGTCTACTGCGCCGGACGTTGAATCAAAGCACGCACCCCGGCTGGCAGTACCGCATCAATCAGCAGAATCAAATCGTCGGCTTTGATTTTTCCAACCGCGGCGGCAATCGCATCCTGCCGCAACGTTACGATAGCAGCCGCAATCAATTCTTCGGGCGCGATTTTCAGTTCCGCTTCGACGAGCGCGCGCGCCAAGATATCCACTTGCTGATCGCCGATTGGGCGCCCGCGCGCGACGGCCAGTTTCGCCTTAGCGAGTTGATGAACAGCATCTTTCTGTTTTTCCCGAGAATGCACTTGCCGGCGATCGTCAACACGATGGACCGGACCCTTGTGAGCTTGCCGACCGGCGAAGAAGTGGAGTTTAACGCGCGCACCAACGAGGTCGTCCATGGCGTATTGACCGAAGAACCGGTCGATTTAAACCCCGACCGAAACCTGCGCAGATTTCCAGCAGTCAGGTACACCGGCAAAGGTCTCATGGTGCGCGCCGATGCCCGCGGCAGCGACCCGCGGCTCAACGGCACGGCCGCGATTCAAAACCGCGGCCCCAATGATTTATGCAGAGTCCCGACACCGGAACTTTGGCACAATAGCGGCGCCGTGCGCTTCAAGTTTGCCACCGACGAAGAGTTCGACCGATTCCTGCTTTCCCGCTGTAACTTTGGACTGGGGGAATTAAAAATTAAAAAGTAAAAGTTTCCGAGTTCTTAATTTTCTTATTTTTAGTTTTGCATTTGACTTTGCCTAGTCTTCGACAACCTGCACCACAGCATCGATCCCCTTCGACTTTAGAATATCGACGTATTCTTTTTGTATCGCCGGATCCTCGTCGCCCATCGGAATCATGGTCCAGGCCGGATTGCGGAAGCGATCGTGGCTGTATTTCGGGCTGTCGCCGCGCATGGCGAAATGGCGCATGGTGCCTTTGCCGGTGTTGAAATGGCCGTGCCACATCAGATCGTCGGGGGAATAGATGGTGCCGACTTTGAACTCGTGGCGCTGCCGCTCCTCGCCGTCTTTCCAAAGCACGACGAACCCTTCACCCTGGGTGATAATGATCACCGCGCCGGGGCCGTGGCGATGAAACGTGCTGCGGCAGCCGGGAGGGAATTCCGACACATGGCAGCCGTAGGTCGTGTCGGCCAGCGTAAAGCGCATGTGCTTGACGTTTTTGCCTTTCATCGGAAAGTCGTCAAGCGGGAATTCATTGACGTCGGGCACCAAGTTGGTTTCCCAGTAGCGGTCGGTCACATGCTTGTTGTAGCGCAGAAACTCATCGCCGGCGTGAAAGCGATCGCGAAAGTCGAAGGGGTTACGGAAGATAAAATCCTGGTTGTGAAATATGTTCATCATTGCCGGGCAAGTGGTGCCGACAAACAAACGCACCGGCTCCTTTGAACCATTGAAGTGAATGTAAGAAGCGTTGAGCGGCATCGCAAAAATCGCGCCGGTCGCCCACTCGAACGTCACCTTGCCCACCCCCTCCTGCCACACCGAAGTGGCGCCGCGCCCTTTGGCGACGTAGACGATCTCTTCGAACAAGTGGCGCTGCGGCAGCGTCTGACCGGCCGGCGGGATCTCGCAAATATAGGCATCGGTGCGCTGCTGATTGGAAAGATTGACAAAGCTGCCGAGCACGCCCATGCGCTCCCACTTGCCCAACGCTACATCAAGCACGTCGGCAATGACGTTGCCTCTGACGATGGGAATCCCTTCTTTGGCTTGCAACAGATCGTAAGGCGTCGGGCCGAAATCCAAGTGTTCGCGAAACGGCAACAGCATGAGGCGGGCTCCTTGATTAATTTTTCTTCTTGTTATCAAAAAGAACGACGCGCGACCAGTCGCGCTTGCAAGGAGAAAATCTTATGACGCGAAATGCCTTCACCAGCCTTCTGTTAATTTCGCTTTGTCTCGGCGGCAGCCAGGCCGACAGCGCCACCCAGCTAACCCGCGTGCTGCTCACCACCGGTTCGGTGAGCGAGCGCGAGGCGGCGATCTACGTGGCCCAGGAGCAGGGCTACTTCCGCAAGTACGGCCTCGACGTGCAGTTTGTTCAAGCGCGCAGCGGGCCGGTGGGCATGGCGGCGCTCAGTTCCGGCGAGTCGCAGTTTCATTGGGGCTCGGTCTCCGGTGCCAATCTCGGCGCCATCGCCGAAGGGGCCGATATCGTTTTCGTCGCCGGCTTCATCAATCGCTTGACCGGCATGTTCATGGCGCAGCCGAAAATCAAAACGCCGGCCGAGCTCAAAGGCAAAAGCGTCGGCGTGAATAGCCTTAGCGGCGGCGGCTGGATTTTTTCCATGTTGACGCTCGATCATTGGGGCCTCTCGCCCGAGCGCGACAAAATACAGTTTCGCTCCCTGGGCGACCAGACGGTGATGGTGCAAGGTTTTCAGACCGGCATCGTCGACGCGGTGTTGGTCGGCTATGCCCATGGCAGAAACTTGCAGCACAAAGGCTACACGGTGCTCGCCGACGTGGAGAAATTGCCGATCGCCTATCAGGGCTCGGGGCTGATGTCGCGGCGCGCCTTCATGAAGTCCAATCCTGCCGTCGCCGAAGGCGTGTTCCGCGGCCTCCTCGACGGCGTCAACTTCATTCGCAATCCGGCCAACAAAAGCGAAGTGATCCGCGCATTGGTGAAAGGCATGCGGCTGCGCGGCCCGGAGGACGCCGAAGAAGGCTATCAAAGCCTGCCGACGCTGTACGACAAGAAAATCTATCCTAGCGCAGACGGCATCCGCAACGTTATTCGACTGCTGGGCGGCACCAACGAGAAGATTCGTCGCCTCAGAGCTGAGGATCTGGTCGAGGACAGTGTGCTTCGTAAACTAGAGAAAGAAGGACGCTTTTAGCCACCGGTCCATTGTCCAGTGAGTTAGCTCCCCCCCCTTGAGCGACCAGCGCTGCAAGAATTTGTGTGCGTCGAAGCGATAACCAGGATTGGCCGGTTGTGCTTTACCCAAACGTTCGAGCACCCGCGCGGTGGAACGTAACGAGCCTTCGATGAAGCCCTGGTAGTCGGAATAGGCCTCACCGCAGACATGAACGTGCTTTTTTCCTTTTTCACCGCTTAGCGAAAACGCCTCCAACTCATCCATCACCTCCCAAGATTTCTGTCCCGGGCGCCAGGCGTGGCAAGCGCCGCCGTAGGGCTCCTTGCCCCAATCGCGGATGCCGCAGGCACGCAAATGGTTCAGCGTAAAATCGTTATGCTCGTAGTCGCGCGCATACTGGACAAAGCGGCGCCACAAACGCGGATTCGGCGTGTCGTATTCCGAAGTGACGCGCCTGTCCCCCAACTCCCAAATTTTTGCCGCCTCCTGATGAATGATGCGCTGATAAAAAATCTCTCCGCCTTGATTCTTGTCCGCGCCGGCGATGTCTTCGGTGATATATTCCGTCCAGAATTGGGTCGCCGGGCGGTCGGTGTAGACCATGATCATGCCTTTGGTCTTCTTGGCACTCTTGGAATAGTGCAGCTCGCGCGTCGGCAGATCGCCCGCGTAGCGGTTGGCCGGCCGATTGTCCTCCCACCACGGTTGATCGATCAGGAAAAATGCTTTGAGCAATGGAATGCCGACGACCGTGTTCAGCAGTGCCGCTTGCTTGGTTGGCAAACTGAGCTTTTCCAGCGGTCGTTTCGGCAGGGCGAGAAATAGCTCGTGGCACGAAAAGCTTGCCGTGCGTCCGGCGCCAACGTCAAACGTCAGATTCATCTGACCGCCATCTGGCGCCAGCCGAACCAGCTTGTGCTTTTTCTTGATGACAATCCGCGGATCGCTGCTCAGTTTCGCCTCCGCTTCGTGAATCATCAGGCCCATGCCGCCGGCGATGCCGCGCAGCGAGCTCGAGGTTTTGAAAGCACGCAGCCAAAAAATTAACCACTCGGCAGCGTTAGGATTTTCCGGAATCAGATGGTAGTAGCTCGCCCAGTCGCGAATCCGCACCACGGCGAGATGGCTCAACACCTCGCTCAGCAAATTCCAGAAACCCATGTCGAATAGATAGACGTCGTTGACTTTAAGCCGGCGCCGAATCGTGTCGTAATCATTTTCGGTTAAATTCGAAATCCAATCGCGCAACTCGCCCTTCCAATAGCGTCGCCGCACCGAGCTGTTGCCGAGAAACTGGCGCCAATATTTCCTGGCCTGCGGATTCCACACCGCGGTGGCGTGCGTTTTCGCGGCGCCGCGCTCGGCTTCCTGTTCAAGTTGTTCGTTGATCAGCTCACAGATGCGCAGCATCGCCAAAAGCAGGAGATCGAGGAGCGAATGCTGCTCGGCCTCCTCGCCGCGCAGGGTAAACTTGGGCTCCGCCGGTTCTTCCGCCGCGTAGGATGGAAAAGGCTTCAGATCGTGAATATCTTCGACGTCGCTGTCAGGTTCAGTAATCCCGACGTAGGACAGCAGGTCGTTCAAAAGCGGCTGCTCGCGCGGCTCGATGCGCATCGGGCCAAACTCGGCGCGCAGGCAATCGGTGGAACCACCGTCTGTCTGGCCATACGGCATCGTGTCGGTGGCCAAGCCGGCTTCGCCGGGCTTGATCTCAATCGACCAGGTTTCAATACGGCCGCCCAAGCGCTCCGACGCTTCATAAAGCGTAATCGCCACCGCATTTTTCTTCAGCCACTCCTTGCTGATGGCCTTGCCGCCGATCGGCAATGCCTCCTTCACGTTTCCGGAGCTGATATCGTTCAACCGTTTTTGCAGTTGCAAGCAACAATAAATGCCGGCAATACCGCCGCCCACCACGGCGATATCTAGTTGACTGTCGGCAGGGTTAGTCGCCATGAATTCATCCTCCTCAGTGTTGCGCCCTGATTATCAAGACAAGACGCCATCGGTCAAACCGCGAGCAAATTTTGCCTCGCCAATCTTCGTTGCAAACCGTCACTCGAAGGGTTAAGGCATGATCGTACGACAGATGTCTGACTGGAATAAGGAGAACCCCCTATGTGGTACTTAGTCATGTCCCGTTCGCTGCCGGAAAAAAAAGACGAGCAACAAAAGAACTATGAAGATCACCGCGTTTGGCTCGACGACCAACACAAAGCCGGCCGCTTGATGTTCTCCGGCCCGACCACCGACGGCAACTACGGCGTCTACGTCATGCTGGCGAAAAATCTCGACGAGGCCAAAGCCCTGGCCGCCACCGACCCGCACCACCAGCGCGGCATCCGCAAAATGGAAGTCCTAGAGTGGCGCGCCCACCGGGCATTTAGATTGGATCGAACCATCGAAGACGTCGAGAAGATGGCGCGGGGATAGCCAATATCCGCTACTCGGCTTGGCCTTGCTTGGCGAAGAAATTTTCCAACACCGCACAGATCGTCGGGATAAATACTGTGGCAACTTGACGTACTCGACAATCAGCCGCGCGGCTTCGAGTATGTCCCTCAAGCGGCCGAGTTGGTCAGCTTGCATATAAGCAGACAGCCGTACGGAGTATGTGCTCGCGGGCGAAACGGTTGGAGGAGTTCTCTACAGATTGACGCAGGACAAAATCTACCGGGTAACTAACCAACTCCTCCGCTTCTCCGGCCATTTTAAGGAAGCTCGGCGGTCGATGTATGCGCAGTGTCGTCGAGCGTCTCCCACAAGTCGACATCATGGATCGGATTACTTTGCTCACTCACTGCCGACCCGAATAACTCCAAACGCCGAATGCGGTACTTCTCACAAAATGGCCGCAACCGTTTGCTGAGAAATTCTGGAGTTGGTTTTTGCGGACTCGCAATCATGCGACAAAGATGGACGGCCCATCATATACTTGCAAATTGCCTCATTTTCCCAAACTAAACTCGTAGATATTCGCTTCCCAAGGTGAGAAGCGGTCGCTGAACGATTGTCCATTGCCGAAGACCTTGCCGGTGCGCAGGTTGCGCAGCGCGCGCACCGGCAAGGCAATGCGCATCGAAATTTCTTTCACATCGCTGCTCCCAGTGTCGAGTATTTCGGGCGCGTTTTTCAGGATCGCTAAACAATAACGATTGCGATTGCGCCATAACAACGACTCCATCCACGGTTCACGGCCGGCGGCGCTGGCGATTTCGACGCGGGGCCGCAGCCCGGCGTTATTCAGTACCTTGCCCACGACCTCGCGCCAGGCGCCGCCCATTGCGCCGGCACGAAAATAAAAATCCGAATAGGCCAATGGCGTCAGATTGAGATACAGCGCGCGGCCCTTGTCCGCGCCACGCCGGACCAGCACATGCGCATCGCCGGCTATCTCGAAAACTGAACCTGGGCTCGCCCGTGTGCCGCGCTCGTGCACGATCATCGCGCCAAATTGCAGCGCGCCGCGATAAGCCGTCAAGCGTTCGGCAAACGGCTTCTCGTATTGTTCGGCATCGACCTCGGTGATGCCCTCGCCGTTTAAATAGCCGCGCGTCTCATCGCGCACGATGCCGAAAATATCATCCAGCGCACCGACTCTGCGACCGCGCCCGGTCTCGCTCAAAAGACCGCAAAGGGCATCGGCGATCAGCACACCGCCATTGCCAACGAACTGGCGCAGCGCCTGCGCTTCGCGCTCCGAGAGACAAAGGGTCTGCGGCAAAATAATCACCTTGAAACGCTTGGCAAGATCGACGCGCTCCTCCTGCACATCCAAGTAGCTGACAAAATCGTATTGATAGCCCAAGTCCTCCAAGATTTTGCACCAGGCAAAGCGCAGTCGGGCCGAGGATAGATTGTCGTCATCCATGCGCGTTAAGCGGTTAGGCCAGGATCTACCGTGGACGATGCTGTCGATCGCCCAGCCGGCGCGGATACTCGAGTGCGAGTAGTAAATGCCGATGGGATCGGCATCCAGGTAGCTGTCCGGATGGAGAATAAATTCCCCGGCGCGCCCCTGCACTTCACGAAAAACCGGCGCCAGATTCTTAATCTTCGGCGCGAGCTCGCGCCGGCCCTCAGTCTCGCTGAACCAGCCTTCGGGCCAAACGATCGTCGCTTGTTGACCGTGCGCCAGCCGATGCCACAACGTCCAGGCGCTGCCCTTCTCTGAGAAACGCGCGTCGTAAGTCTGCACATGGGGCCGGCGTGGCCGATTCCAAAAGGAGCGGACAACCTCGTTAGTGGCACCGAAATCGCTCGCCTCCATCCACTGCACGGCGCGCGTCAGCAAGGCGTAGTCAAAGCCGCCGTAGGCCGAGGGCTGCTGCCCGCCGACAAAACCTGCCGGAATTCTTGCATCGAGGCTATTGCTATAACGCGTGAGATCCGCCAGCACCTGAGCGAACTGGTAGTCCATAAAGTGGCGCCATTCGAGCCACTGGGAGAGATTCCAACTCGACAACGGCGGCTGGGTCGCGTTCTTGCGCGCCTCGTCGAAGCCCATCGGTTGGATAGTTGCGAAAGATGCAAACGAGGTTGCCCACGCGCCGTTCAGTTTATCGATCGTGCCGTAGCGCCGCGCCAGCCATTGGCGATACCACGCCAACGATTGCGGATGGATATCGACCTCGACGGGATTGTTAAACGCGCCCAGCGAGATTTCGTCGTCGAATGCGTAGGCGTACACCAGCCCTTTTTTCGTCACAGCGATATTTTCGCGCAGCCAGGCTTTCAGCTGCTCGATGGTTTTAGGGTCAGCCAGGCTATGGGGACGAACTTGCAGGGCGGCCTTGCGCGAAATTTTCTGCTGGACATCTTTTTGGAGAAAAAGAATCCCTTTGCCGGCGGCGTGATCGACGTAGTAGGGAAATTTCTTCTCCAGCGAGAAGCGCACGCGATCCTCCGCGCCGGCGCCGCGATCGATATGAAAGCCGCGCAGCCCGGCTTTTTCGTAGAGCGAAAAATCGCGCCGTACGTCGTTCTTGTACTGCCAGACGAGAATGGTGAATTGTTTCCACGCGGCACGCTGGCGAATGATCCGCAGCGGTTCGAGGGGCGCGACCGGATAATCGCTGGTAACCGGCACCTCTGCCGCCAAGCCGAGGACCGGAGGATCGACGGCAACGCTGCCAGCAACAAGGGCCGCACGCTGCAGAAACGCACGACGGGATATTTTCTGTTCGGGCACGTAGGGGCAGTTTCTGAGATATCAGAGGGCGCGATGTGTCGCGGCCCGACATTCCTATCTGTCCTTTTGCGCTAAGCCGGCGTGCTCAACATCGGGGCCTGGAAGGTCGCCATCCCGAGAACGATCTTTGCCATATCTCCAATCTCCTACTTGCCGAAGGCGAGCGCCTGCTTCTTGCTGATTTCGTCGCGAATCGCCGCGCCAAACACACTTTCAAAATATTTTTCACCGACTAGCTGATCGACCAGGCTGTTGTCGACACCGCGCGCATGCAGTAGGCAGCTTCGGGTGCCTCGAGCGTCGCCGCGCCGTGTCGCGGAACGCTACCAAGTCCTCGCCCAGTAGCGCACGCGTATCGGCGGACAATCGCGTGTCGGAATTTCGTCCGACAGCAGCGCAGGCAACCAATAACACCGCATTAGGCGGCCCATCGGCGTGCCCGGACCAACTCGCGTTAAAAGGTTGTTTTCCTCGCGCGAAAGCATGCTTCTTCAGCTACTTAGAAGCTACCCTCCGATTGTTCTCTCGACTACTTGATCTTGAACACGGCTTTTGCGTTATCACTGAGAATCTTCTGTTTATCCGCAGCACTGAGGAATTCGATATTCTCAACCAGAGGTTTGACATGATCCATAGACCGCCCGCTCGCAGGATCGATGGAAGAACCAGTCCCTGGACACTCCGTGCCGAACAAACACCGGTCGACGCCGACTACTTTGATAAGCAAACGGATCGCCTCTTCGGTATATAGCACCGTATCGTAATAGAGCTTGCGCATACCATCGGAAAAACGCTCGCCGGTACCGCGCCGCAGCGACGGCGCTTCGAAGCGCCCTAGTTGATACGGGATCGCACCGCCGCCGTGGCTGACGACGATTTTCAAATTTGGGAAATCCTTGAAGACATTGGAATTGACGAGACCGAAGACGGCCAGGGTTTCTTCGTTGATAAAGTGCACTGAGTAGGGGGCGCGCTCGGCGCGCGACCCGGTGCCATGTATATGGGCTGGCACATCGAGCTCGCAGAGCTTTTCGTAGAGCGGATACCAGTAGCGATCGCCTAGCGCAGGGGGCTGCTGGCCGTTGTTTTCAAAGGGGTCGGGATTGAGCAGACAACCGACGAAGGCCAGTTGCTTGACGCACCGTTCTAGCTCGGGAATCACGTTTGTGATCGGATCACCGGCGGTTTGCGGCAATCCGCAAACACCAAGAAAAGTGTTGGGAAACAATTTCATCTGGCGATGAATGATATTATTGCACTCCTCAGTGAACCACTGGACGATGCGCGCCGGCTTTTCCGAATGCATCAATTGAAATGGCCGCGGCGAGATCAGTTGCAAGTCAGTGCCGTGGTCTTTGAGATAGTCCAAATGACCCTTAGCCCAATTTTCTTTTTTGTTGGCAGCGGCTCTGATTTCATCGTCGGAAACGTTAACGCCACCGCGCCCGTGGGAGCCGCGTGCCGACAACAGTCCCGCTTTATATGCCCAAAGTTCCGTGGGGGCCGAAACATGCCCATGTACGTCAATCACCATAGCAATTTCCTCCGGCAATTCGATTGTTTATCTAACTAAATGTGATGCCATTCTTAGCTCGAACGGCAAAAAACTACAAACGGCAGATATCGAACATGTTGATTTCATCGATGAGCTTCATCAATTGTTCCTATGACCACGGTCTCCAATACCACCTAAGCAGCAATTTTAGATGCACATCCATGGCAGGATAAGTGACAAAGTAGCAGATGTGTTAAAAAATATTTCAATCGGTCTTGAACTTGTTGAATATATTAAGTATTAGTAACCATCATTTTCAAGGAGGTGATTATGGCTCTAGATTTGCGCTCGGTAGTCGCGAGAGACATCGCAGACATGGAGAGGTCTATTTCGCAAAAAACTGCGGAGGTGAACCAACTCAGACAACAATTGCAGGACTACAAAAGCGCGCTCAGCTTCCTGAGCAAAGGCAGAGGGAGCGTGCGTGTTTCAGGGCGACAAAGAGGCCCACGCTCAACTTTACGCTCGGGACTCGACGATCTTCCCGAGGTATTTAACAGCTCCGATTTCGTCGAAGCCGCATCCGGCTCAGGGAAAGACCCACGTTATTTACGCCAGACCCTAGTGCGCTGGGCGGCCCAAGGAAAAATCAAGCGGATGGAACGTGGCAAGTATCGCAAGGCTTCGAGCAGGGCTCAATCGAACGGTCACGTGCGCGTTGCTGCACCGGCAGGTCAGCGAGGACCGCGCAGCAGTTTGCGCAACGTCCTCGAAGTGCTGCCTGGCACGTTCACCAGCGCCGATTTCGTCAAAGCCGCGGCTGGCTCGCGCAAGGACCCGCACTATTTGCGCCAGACTCTGGTGCGCTGGGCAGCTCAGAAGAAACTGAAGAGACTCGACCGCGGGAAGTATCGCAAAATGAAATAGTGGCTGTGGGCTTACGCACCGCTATGATTCAGCCGATCGGATTGACCAGCGGTCACTACGAATGCCGCTCGCTGGCCGAGACATTGCCGGTCCTAACCGACCTTTTGGCAATGACGGTAGAACATCAAGCAGACGGCATCGCCACACTCAAACATCCGAATACGGCGTGGCGGCTGATCGTCCACGAGGGCGGAGCCGCCGCGCCGGAAAAGACTTTTGACAATCATTACGGCTTTCGCGTCGATAGCCACAAAGAAGTCGCAGCGGCATGGCAGTACATCGATGCTCATAAGGACCAATACCGCCTGAGCAAGATCACCAAGCCGCAAAAGGCCCACTTCGCCTACTCGATCTATTTTCTCGAACCCGGCGGCAATCACCTGGAGATCGAATATTACAACCCAGGCGGTTCGCTGCATGGCCGTTCGCACACCGCCGGCCATTGGGAAAATCCGCTCAGTAGCGAGCAATTCCCCAACCGCGGCTACGTGCCGCAAGCCCTCACCCACGGCACTCTGCAATGCGACGATGCCGAGAAAACCAAAAATTTTCACACCCAGGTGCTCGGCTTGGAGCTTGCCGGGGGCATGAACGAAGCGGTTTATATTAAACACGCCGCGACACCGTGGTACATTGTCATGCTGGCGCGCAGTGCGCGCCAATACTTGGCTCCGGTGAATCGCTTTACTCTTCAGTTAGCTTCGGCCGAGGCTGTCGAGCGGGCTAATCAAGAATTTACCAGGCGCAAGAGCGAGCTCGCTATCCACGAACTTGGCAAAGTGGAAGACAGCGCGGGGCGAGCCAACTTTATTTTCAGCGACCTAGACAAGAACTGGTGGGAGCTAACCTCCTAACCTTCCCTTTCTCACCTCCTGATGACCGTGAGCTTCACGGCGAAATTGCCCTGGAAAAAGTTGCTCTGCGCGGCACCAGTGCCGGCATCAAGACCATAACAGCTGGTGAGCAAGACCAGCCCAATCAACTTACGCAAAGATAGCGTCATGAGAAGGACTTCTCAATGTAGCGCGCCGCTGCGATCGCCGCCGTCGCGCCGTCCCCCGCCGAGGTGATCGCCTGCGATGCCGAGTCGACTCGAATATCACCGGCGGCAAAAAGCCCGGCGCGCTCAGTCTGCATCGAGACGTCGGTCGCCACATGGCCGCTGTCGCTGAGCTTAACGAGATCGCGCAGCAGAGCGGTATTCGGTTTTAAACCCGTGTAGACAAAGACACCGGCCAACTCGACTGCCGATTTCTCCCCGGAGGCGACATTGCGGATACGCACGCCGGTAACAACTTCGTCACCGAGAATTTCCTCGATCACCGTTCGATGGTGCGCGGTGATCTTGCTGCTGCTAAAGACCCGCTGCTGATAGTTCGCTTGGCCGCTGAAACGCTCGCCGTCGTTGAAGACAAGCACGCGCTCGGCATAGTTTGTCAGCGTCAACGCTTCTTGCAGCGCCGAATCGCCGCCGCCGCCGACCGCTACTGTTTGGCCGTTGTAGAGCGGCCCATCGCAACTGGCGCAGTGGCTCACTCCCCCGCCCTCAAGTTTTTCTTCGCCGGGCACACCGAGACCTTTGGGCGTCGAGCCAGTGGCCACGATCACCGCCTTCGCCTGATGCTTGTCGCCGTCGCTACTCACCAACCAAAAGCGCCCTTGGGCCTCGATGCGCGAAACTTCAGCGCGTGAAAACTCCGCTCCGGCATCCCCTGCCTGGCGCTGCAAGTTGGGACAGAGCTCATAACCCGCCACGCCGTCGGGAAACCCAGGAAAGTCTTCGATCTTCTCGATGCTAACCAAATGGCCGCCAGGGATATTCGCTTCAAACACTAGGGTCGACAACCCTTGACGCGCTGCGAACAAACCCGCCGTCAAACCCGCCAAACCCGAACCGACAATAATCACATCGTAATTTGCCATTTTCTCTAGGGGCAAAGGCTACCGCCACAAGCGCGGGCGAATTTTCCGCTTTCCGTTTTCCGCTTTCATAATTTTCGTCGCCCTACGTCTCACGGCCCAGGTTTTGCCTATCTCCATTTATCTAACGATATGGTTTTCTGATAATTGCAATCCATAATCCGCCACTAGCCGTTGGTCTCGCCGCCGACCACGATGACATGAATCTCTTCGGGCTTGAACATGCGGATCATTTGATCCGGCGCAGCCTTGAGCTTCGACGCATAGGGTTCTTCGCCAAAGGTCGCTCGCGGATAGATATAATTCTGAATCAACTGATAGTCCCAAGTTTTCGGATCGTCCTTGGTGTAGACGTTGTTCATCTCGACCAACTTGGTTTGCACCGACGGCAGATGCTCGGCAAACCAATTTTGCATCTGGCGCAAGAACAATCCGGAATCGTCAAAGCGCGGATCGACCAGGTAAACCGTCTTGCCGTCCAAGCTGTCGAGCCGCGGCGCCATCGCCTTGGGTGTGATCTTCGGCGGGCAGCCCATCGGATTGAGCACGGAGAGTTTTTCACCCTGCGCCATAGCCAGTTCCTTCACGTTCGATTTACGTCTCTGCTACCACGGCGCGCGAAAAATTCCCAGGGTTCGAGCGCAGATTGCACTATGAGAAATACTCCGGTAGCCTCACAACCCTATGGGATCGGTCCTGCGCATTGTGCTGGCGGTGGTTTTCGTTGTCAGCTATATCGCCAGCGCCCACACTGGCCTCACATCACAAGGCAATCGATTCGATTTGGCCCATAAAGGCGCGAACCCAGCCGCTGCGATGTTAGCCGAGATCGCCGAGGCGGGTGAAACCGAGCCCATCGGCCACGCGCTGCCGGCAAGCGTGCTATGCCCACCTGCTCGCGCTGACACAATGCGCACAACGCCGGGCCTCGATGAGCGAACCCACCGTCACCGGCCGCACAATGACCTCTACAGTCTCAATCTCGTCTTGCTGATTTGATCTCTCTCCGCCAGCCAGAACGTGCACGTTATCGCTAACGCGAGTCGCTTTGGCGAGTCGACAAGGGCTTACCCGTCAACAGAGCACGCCGCTCTGCAGGAGAGAGAGATGAGCGATTTTCCAATTTGGATGAAGTTACTCGTTTGGGGAACGATCGGTCTGACGGTCGCCTACAGCGCCTGGGGCATGTACAACTCGATCGCCCACTAAATAAACCAAGAGCCGCCAAGCACGTAACTTGGCGGCTCTCTGATCGGCAAGGCTACCGCGAAAATAAGATTAGCGAATCTGAAACGCATCCTTCCAAAGTTTTTCGTAGCGGGGGAATTCTTTGACATCGTCCAGCGTCAGCATGTGCACCGTCGCCGGCCGCACTTTCTCCAACGGCTCAACCTTTGGATGGGCCGGCGTTTCGCCCGCCTCAGCGTAGGCACGCTGCCCTTCTTCACTGACCGCCCAGCGCGCCCAGAGCAGCGCAGTGTTGGGGCGCGGTGCGCCTTTTACGATGGACACGGCGCCGCCTACCTCGCCGATGCCTTCATTCAACAGCGGCAGGACCGGCGCTCCTTTCTTCACCCGCGGCGGGAAGTGATGGGCGTAGCAGGTAAAGCAAACCGGCCGCTGCCCCGCGACCAAAAACTCCGCGAGCTGCGAGTGGCCGCGGTGAAACTCGACATTGTTGAGCGCGATGCGCTTGAGCAGATCCATCGCTTTGTCGTCGCTCTTGTACTTTTTCGCCAAGCCGACCATAATTTGGTAATCGCGCGGCTCAGCCATCAAGGCGTCCTTCCAACGCGGATGCGCCATGTCCTCGAAGCTCTTCGGCTCATCGCCTTTTTTCACCAGGCCGGTATTCCAGCCGATGATGAAAAATTGCGTATCGGTGGCCACCCATTGATCGCTTTTCAACGTCGCCGGATAGGCCGCCGCTTCGGGAATGTTGAGCGGCTCGATCAACTTCATCTCCGAGACCTGCGCAATATAAGGCAGCGCGCTGCCAAACACGTCGGCCAGCACCCGGCCGCCGCGCGCTTCGGCCACCATGCGGGCGATCAACTTGTCGCCGGTGGCGTCGACATGATCGGGGGTAATCGCCGGGAAGCGTTTTTTAAACTGCGGGAAAATAATATCCGCGGAGCGCTGCGACAGCGCCATATAAAGGGTCAGCTTGCCGCCCTCTTTCTTGGCCTTCTCGTAGAGTTCGTCCATCGATTCAGCCTTAGCCGGCGCAGCCGCCGCGCGCACCGCGCCATACGCACTCAACAACAGCGCCACGGCGCTGAGCGCAACTGCGCTGGCGCGGCCGATCTGTTTACAACGTGTCATTCAAGTCCTCCTACAGTGGTAAAATTCTTCCTAAGTTTTGAGTTTTTTTTCGGTTGAATTCAATTCAAACCTGAGCAAAAACCTCGGCGTAGCGTTGGGTTGCCAAGACACTGCCGCAAATAAAGATCGAGTCGCCGGCACGAAACCGAAACTCCGGGTCGAACTCCACCAGCAGGTCATCGCCGCGCTCCACCGCCACCACCGAGCAGCCAGTTTTTTCGCGAATGTGCAAATCCATCGGTAGGATGGTCCTCCAACCCGCGCGCCGATACTTTGACCACCCGTAACTCAGCATCCACCGCCACCGCTTGCTTGCCGAGCAGGCGGGCCGCCAAAATTTGCCCGGAGACCTGACTGATCGACAATGCAAAATCGGCCCCGGCGGCATAGATGCGATCGAGATTCTCAGCGCTGTTGACGCGCGCGATCACCGGCACGTCGGGCGCCAAGTCTTTGACGATGACCGTGGAAAACAATGTCGTCGTATCGGCGCTCAGCGCGACCACTACCGCTTGGACGTTGGCGACGCCGGCATCCTTCAGAACTTTCGTGTCGAGCACGTTGCCGACGATGTCGACCCAGGGTCCGGGGCGGTTGTCAATCAGCACCGTCTCCTCGCCGGCGTCGTTGAGCAGCTCGACGACTTTGCGGCCGACTTCGCCGGCGCCGCAGACCAGAAACGCGCCGTGGCGGCGCAGCCGCTGGGCGCCGGCGCAGGCGTCCATGAACTTCTGCAAACTCTCCGGTGCCCGCACCAAGATCAAGATATTGCCGGCCTCGAAACGAAAGCCGCGCGGCAACGGCGCGATCAGTTTGCCGCCGGCCCACAGGCCGATCACCGTCACCCCGGCATGCTGGCCAATGCCCGCTTCGGCGGACTGTAGTGAAAGATCACCAAATGATCCTTGGCATCGACGGTTTCCTTGGGCAGCCTCGTTTCGAAACGCTCTTCGAGAAACGGGATCAGGTAAATGGGAAAGATCAGAAAAATGAAGAACACACCGGTGAACTGTATCAGCACAACGTAGGCCACCATCACCGGATGGCGCCAAGAAGTATCGCCGCCATATCCCGTGGTGGAAATGGTGCCCGCCGCCCATTGCAACGCCTGCCAGAAGCTGCGCGGCTCGCCCTGCAGATAATACATGCCCAACATGTAGAGGCAGGTGGTCACCGACAGCAGCGTGAAAAAACCGCAGACCAGAATCAACAAGCGTTTGTGTGACCGAAGCATGCGGCTAGGCAAGCGGCGGGCAGGAGCGGCGCGATGGGTTCATGAAATTGGCAACAACTTTTCCGACTTGATTAGCACGCCGGCACGGCGCCAATCAAGTTTGCTCAGGCAACTGCGTATGATTTACATTGCTTTTCCTCCCCTAGCCAGATAAAAAGCGGGCGGTCAAATCGTTTCCATTGGGAGGTGAGCATGCAGCTACATTCTGTTGTCGTCGTGTCGCTAGTCGCGGCCCTCGCCGTCCTGCCTGCCGCCCACGCGCAGGCGCCGGCCGCGACGACCCTTCTGCAAAACAGCGCGCGCGCCATGGGTGGCCTCGCGGCGCTACGGGCGGTCAACAATCAAATCGTCGAAAGCGAAGGCAAACAGTTCGACTCGTCCTCGACCCAGCAGCCGCTCGGCGCGACGCGGCAGATCAGCACCTTTCGCTACACGCTGACGCGCGATCTGAGCCAACCGAAGCTGCGCCTGGAATGGGACGGGCGCAACTCGGCGCGCAATGAGAATGTCCGCTTCGTCGAAGTCATTGACGGCAACATCGGTATGCTGCAAGAAGGCGCGGGCAAGCAAACCCGCCTGCACCCCGGCCGCATGGCGACGCGCCTGCGCGAAGAACTGCGCAATCCGGTGAAACTCGTGCTAGCAGGCCTGGCGCACAAGGGTCTGCAGCGCCGCGCCGACGCCGAGCTCGACGGCAAGACGCACGCGGTGGTTTCTTTCGTTGAGAATGGCGATGAGTTTCGCGTCTACCTCGACCCGCAAAGCCACTTGCCGACCCAAGTCGAAATACTCGAAAGCGACCCCCTCGAAGGCGATAGCAACTATACCTTGCGCTACGGCGATTGGCGCAAGGTGGGCGCCCTGACCTTGCCCCACAACCTGCGCTACGAGCTCAACGGCAAGGCGCTGCTAGAGGAACAGATCAAATCGTTCCAAAACAACGTCAGCTTCGTCGCCGACCCGTTTGCCATTCCCGACGCCGTGCGGCAGCAAAAGACCGACACCGCGCCGATTGCTTCCCAATGGATCCTGCGCCGCGTCGCCGGCAACGTAAGTTATCTGGATTTTGGCCGCCCGCCGACGGTGGAGTGGCAGCGCTTGGCCGACGGCGTGCACAAGATCACCGGCACCGGGCACGCGACGATTCTCGTCGAGATGAACTATCACCTGGTCGCCATTGAAGGGCCGCTCTACGATATGCGCACCAAACCGGTGGTACAGTCGATCAAAGAAAAGTTTCCCAACAAGCCGATCCGCTACGCCATCCCGACACACCATCATCTAGATCACGCCGGCGGCATCCGCGCCTTCATGGCCGAAGGCGCGACCATCGTCGTGCCGCTCAATGCGCAGAATTTCTACACCAAAGTCGCCCGCGCAGCGCACAGCCGCAAACCCGACAGCCTAGAGCGCACGAGGACCGGGGTCGTTATTGAATCGTTTGGCGGTGGGCCGAGAATACTCACCGACGGCGCCCGGCGGGTTGAGATACATCCGCTGCCGACGTCCCATGCCGACGACCTTGTGGTGGTTTATCTGCCCGGCGAAAAGATCTTGATCGAAGCCGACCACATCAGCCCGCGCAACGGCCAAGTGCGCACCGCGCCGCTGGTCAAAGAATTCGTCGATAAACTCGACAAGCTAGGCCTCGACGTGGCGACGATCGTCGGCATCCACGGCGACCAGGCGAGCCTGCAAGCCGCCAGAGCCGCGGCGAAAATCGATAAATAGGAATCGCGAGCGGTGAGGCGTCCCCTTACCCCTCACGCCTTACCCCTTACGAGGAGACCATGCGCTTCGGCATTCAACTCTATCCACCGAAAACCGCGCCCGAGATGGCCGCCTGCGCCAAGAAGGCAATGGCGCAGCACAGCTTCGACAAAGTCTGGGTGCCCGATCATCTAACCTATGAGAATGTTTTCGTCATACTCGCAGCGATTGTCTCGAACACCTTGGCCCACGTCGGCAGCTCGGTGGTTAACCCTTTTATTCGCCAGCCAGTCGACCTGGCATCGAGCTTCGCCGCTCTCGCCCATCTCGCCGGCGCCCAAGGAGTGACCGTCGGCATCGGTGCCGGCTCGTCATCGTCGGACATGATCTACAAAAAAAATCGCGTCGGCATGACGTGGGAAATGGTCCTGTTCCTGCGCGCAATGTTCGCCGGCCAGCGCGCGAGACTCGGCGACTACCCGGCGCTCGTCGACTTCTTCCGCCTCGATCCGAAAGCCGAAGCCTTCCTGCGCCTCCCACCGGCGCGAGCACCTGAGATTTTCATCGCCGCGGCGGGACCGAAGATGTTGAAGATGGCCATCGACATCGGCGATGGCCTGATTGTCAGCAATCTCTCGTTCCCCACCGCGCTCGTGCAGCGCGGCGCACTCGATGTCGCCATGCAGCAGATCGCCGCTGCTCAGGAGGCCCGTTCGCACAAGTTCACCAAAGTGTTACATCTGCACGTCTCGGTGTCGCGCAACGGCGACGCAGCGAGAAAATTCGCCAAGCGCATGGGCGCCGGCGCCTTGATCGGCGGCCACCTGTTAAAGCAAAGAATGCTGCAACTGCCCGTCCCATCGGCAACCGCGGATGCCGTCCAAGACGGCCACCGCCAAGGCAAAAGCGTCGACGACATGATCGACCTGATCAGCGACGACCTCCTCGCCGAGGTCGGCACGGTCATCGCCGGCACGCCGGAGGAATGCCTGACCCAGCTCGACGTCATGCTACGCGCCGCCAAACCTTACAAATTCGACATCTTCGACATGGCCTCACCCCTTGGGCCGGATTGGGATGAAGCGATCGATCTCATCTGCCAGGAGATCATTCCGGAATTGTCAGCCGGCTACGCCGGCTGCCCCACACGCGGGTGAACTCCAACGTTATACGGATGATCAAGCTAATCGGTGATTTCGAACGTGACGGATGCGTGGCTGTCCACGACGTCTTCGCGCCCGAGCACCTCGCCGATGCGGAGTCGGTTCTGCGACTCGATTGAACTGTCTCGGGCCGGTACTCGCGATCTCCTGGAGCAAGAGTGGCGCAGTGCAATGGCGCGCACACTTCGTGAGAGGCCGTCGATTAAACTTGGTGGCGGTGAGGGTACACTTTGAGGATACCGACACGAAAAACGTTTCGCTTGCAACGGTCCAAAAGAGCGGACCTTGAATGTGATCTGAGAGAAGTCAGCGCAAGCCCAATTCGCGGCGCGCTTCGTTCAACGGCTGGAAATCGACGACTTTGGGGATAGGAATTTCACCGATGCCCTTGTCGAGACGCTGAATGATCTGAAAGTGCTCTTTCAACCCCGCGTCGCTGGCGAGGCCGTCTTTGCTGAGCGCGCGCGACACCGGCCCATAGACTTCTTCAGCCACGGCGCGCTCGATTTCCCACTCGCGCGCCATGATCTCGATGGTCTCCTTGGGCCGTTCCTTTGCGAAGGCGAGACCGCGCGACAAGCCGCGCAACAAGCGTTTCACCTGCTCGCGCTTATCGCGCAAGGTGCGATCCAGAGTGGTAAAACCGTTGGCCGGAAGGTCCGTGACGTCAGCCAACGAGAGCAGCAAGTTAAACCCCTTCTGTCTGAGAATAACGTGCGACGGCGGCACCGCTATGGTCGCGTCGATGGAGCCAGAGCTGAGCGCGGCGACCCGCACGTTTTCCGTGCCGATCAGAATCATCGTCACGTCGCGGTCGGGATCGAGCCCGTGGTGACGCAAGCCAATCCGCGTCGAAACTTCGGTGGCACCGCCAAAGGAGCTGATGCCGATGATCTTGCCTTTAAGATCTTGGAGCGTCTTGATCTGCGGCTTGGCCATCAGAAAATAGAGCGGGCTGCGCAGCGAGAAGAATAAGCTCTTCATCGGGCTGCCCTTGGCCGCGAGGCGTAGACCCGATTCAGCGAGACCGTGATACTCGATCTCACCGCCGAGCAGCGCCGAGTGCGCGATGTTGGGGCGCAGATTGGGAATCTCCAACTCCAGCCCCTCGTCGCGCATAAAGCCGCGATGGATCGCCACGTACATTGGCAAGTAGCCCATGGACTTGGCGGGGATGGCGAGCCTCACCTTCTCACTAGTCTGCGCACCGTGGGCCGAAACACCCGCGATGAGAGGAAACAGGACGCCAACGATCCATCCGATCTGTCTGATCCGACTGATCCGTCCCGCCATCGTTACATCCCGTAGAGCCTTCTCGGATTATCCGACAACATTTTCTCTACCATCGTCTTGGGCAAGTCGTCCCGTTCTCTAAACTCCGCGACCATATCTTCCTGCCGCGACGGGTCGCCGTGCGGATAGTCCGAGCCCAACACAAACGAGTCTTCGCCGATCAACGCGGCAATCCCGTTCATATCTTCGTCCGGCTCGGCGCTGACAAAGACCCGGCCCGTTTTGAAATACTCGACCGGATCTTGCGCCAGCTTGCGGCGCGCGTTATCGCGCCGGACTTGCTTGAGCATAAACGGAATCCACGCCGCGCCGGCTTCGAGAAAAGAGAAACGCAGCTTGGGAATTTTCTCAAATGCCGCCGAGCTCATGATGCTGTTGAAGCCCATTACTACCGGCAGGATCGCGCTGTAAAAATTGGTCGACGCGTCAAACAGACGCGTCAGCGCCGGGCAGCCCCAACCGAGATGCACGCAGAGCGGCAGATTAAAATCCGCTGCCACTTCGTAGAATGGAAACAAGCTCTCGTCGCCGAGCAGTTTGTCCCAGGCCAAGCCTTGCAACATGACCGCCGCCGCGCCGATCTTAGCGCAGCGTTGGATCTCTTTGATCGACGCCGCCATGTCGCGGATCGGCACCAACGCCGCGAAGCGAATGCGATTCTTCGACGCAACGGCGCACTCGCCGAGAAAAGTGTTGTAGGCGCGCAACAGCGCTGCCTCCAATTTTACGTCGTCAGCGGTGTGGGTGAGGAACAAGCTCGGAAACACCACCTGCGTGTCGATCTTGACCTTGTCCATGTCTTTGATGCGCGCAGCAACGTCCGTGATCTCCTGGGCGCCGATGGATTCGCGTTTCTGCGTCGCCGCTTCCATCAACGTCGGCGTGCGAAAAATCGTCCCGCCTTTGCCGACCATCTTCGGGTAGGTCTCGCCGTCGATCAGCCAGACGGCATTATAGCGGCCATACACCGTGTCGCGCTCGAGTTTGATCGGCAACGGCCGACGCGCCCGGAACTCTTTGTCCAACCGCTCGAACATCGCTTCGGACTCTTCCACGTGGGCATCAGCGTCGATGATCATGGGTTCTTATCCTTCCGCGGCCCTTCGCGCCCTAATCTACGCCGGAACATCTCACGGCGACTTCGAAATCGCTGTCCACCTGGCGCCGATTGATCACTTCGAATCGAGCGCCGTTGGCCAAAGTCACCATGCGCGTCTGCCCCGGTGCCAAGAAATCGTGGCAGCGCAAACCGATGCGCTCATCGCCTTCTTTGGTCCCACACTTTAGCAGGCGCACCGGCTCATGACCGGTCGGAACCGCCGCATCCACTGTATAGATCAAGAGCCCCTTGTCGCGAAACTCATCGCTTTCGGCCAACGGCTGAGCCACTTCGATAACATAGAGCTGCGACGTCTGCTCGCTCGGCAGCAAGATCATTTTCACGCCTTGCGCGGTGTCGAAGGACGTTAATGTTGTCTCAAGCTCACCAGAGGTAAAATAAACCAACTGCGATTCGTCGAGCCAGTTGAGCTTGTACTTGTGCCAACCCAAGAGATGACGGCCCTGATCGAGGTCGCACATGATGTCCCAGCAGCCCACCGGGCCGCGAAATTCGCCACTCGCCTCGGGATTGAACAGATAGAGATCGGGCAAGCCGAGCAAATGACCGGTCTCGTGGATCAGCACACGGCAACCTCGCGTGTAGGCGTCGCGACCGAAAGTAACTGCGTGATGAATCGTGCCGCTGTGAGTCGCGACGGGAATGCCGGCGCTCAGTGTCGGCGAATTGTGCAGCACCTCCTGATAGGCCGGATCGTTTTCCGGTGTTGCCGCCGCGACGACATAGGCCACCTGATATTGATCGAATCGGATCTCGTCCGTGGAAAATAGTTTCAACGCCGTGGCGATGTAGGACTGATGGGCCTGCCAGTCGTGCTTGATCGCCGCGTAATCGGCGGCGGGCCCTGGCATGCGGCGCCATTGCAGAACCGGCGTCTCGATAACAAATTCCAATCTGCCGTAGGATTCGCGCCAAAACCAATCTTCGCTATCGCCGACAATGAGCTTGACGAGCTTCTTGACGTCGTCGAGGGAACCACTTCCGACCACGTCCGGAAAATCGACAAACACCATGACCGCTTTGACCACGCCAACACCAGTCAGATCTTCGGGGCGGGGATCGTTGGTCTCGTTGAGATTGGTATTGCCGTTGTCCGGCAATTCCGGGACAAACTCGCAATCGACCTCGATGATTTCCCACACGGGCAGCCGGGCGCTCGGCTGATACGCGGCGACTACTCGATCGCCGATCTTGGCCTCCCAATAGTCGCCGCTAAAAGACTCCAGAATCGCCAGCTCTCCGGCATCGAGGGCGCGGATCCGGACCGGCTCGGCGTTGTCTCCAGGCGTGCGAAACAGCATCACCCGTTCGGCGCGCTGGTTTTCCACGACCACTGTGCACTGCGGGCCGTTTTCACTGTCAGTGTCGCGCAGACGCCATTCTGACAATTCACCGGACACGCCAAATTCACCCATCACCTCGTCGCCTGCCTTGGCCACCAAACAATCGTCGAGCCAAACTGATACGCTCTTCGTTTGACCCGGCGCCAGCGCCGCGCGGCTCTCTTCTTCGAAAGTGACGGGATCGATACGGAAAATCTCCACCCCGACCGACTTATCGTTGGTGATGGCGATGTCGACGCGCGGCACCGCGCCGCTGCCGTCTTCATTACCGATAGGTTGAGCCATGCGGCCTCCAGGAAAGACCCTCACCGTGCATCTGTATTTCCACTATGAGTCTCTTACTAAACTGTGGCGGCAGCTGACAAGTATTGCCCCGAAACCACGGCTTGATCGCCCTGGCGAATTCGTTTACCTTTGCGCGAATCGTTCGTCAGGGTTTGAGGGAACATCTCATGAGAAAATCGATCTGGACGTTAATCTTTCTTTTCGCTTGGTTTGCATCCGCACAGGCGCAGACGCCCTTCTACCAAGGCAAGACCGTCAAGGTGATCGTCGGCACGCCGCCGGGAAATCTCTACGATCTTTGGGCGCGTCTTTTGGTGCTGCACTGGGGCCGCCACATTCCCGGCAATCCAAACTTCATCGTGCAAAACATGCCTGGAGCGGGCCACGTCGTGGCCGTCAACCATCTCGCCACAAACGTCAAACCCGACGGTCTCACGTTGATCGGCTCGGTGATCCCCTCGCTCTATTTGAATCAGTTAGTGGGCCGCAAAGAAATCCAATTCGACTGGGCCAAGTTCGGCTGGATCGGCTCACCGGCCGTCGGTCCGTCGCAGATGTACATGCGCGCCGACACGCCCTACAAATCGATTGAAGAAGTGCGCAACGCCAAAGAGCCGCCCAAATGCGGCGCCACCGGAACCACGGGACCGGACTCCTACTTGCCAAAACTCTTGCAGGAAGTGGTCGGCGCCAAGTTCAGCATCATTACCGGCTACCCGGGCGGCACCGACATCGACCTCGCCGTGGAACGCGGCGAAGTGCACTGCCGCGCGTTCACGATCGAGGCTTTTTTCGGCCGCGAGCCCTACACCGGCTGGCGTAAGAAGGGCTTCGTCCGCAATCTGTTTCAGACCGGCGCCAAGCGCGACCCCAAGCTGCCCGACACACCGACGGTCAGCGAATTAATGGACCAATACAAAACCCCCGACTCCGGACGCAGGCTCTCGCGCGTGCTGCTCGCCGCCGGCGACATGGGCCGCCCGGTCTTCGGCCCGCCGAATATGCCGCGCGAAACGCTCAGGATGCTGCGCGCGTCGTTCATGCAAATGGTGAACGACCCGCAGTTTCAAGCCGATGTGAAAAGACGCGAGTGGGAGTACGACCCGGTGAGCGGCGAAACGCTTGAACAGATGGCGAAGGAAGTGACGACTCAGCCCAAGGATGTGATCGAGCGGCTGAAGAATCTCTTAGGAAACTGATTGGCTCCGCGATCGGGTCATCCGAGCGAAAGCGAATGACAACTAGCCCGAATTATTCATGCGACGGGGAAAACCCATGACACTGTGTCGATCGAAGTGGAACTCTGGAGAAGCGAAGGCATCAGGCAAATCGTTCGGTTTGATTTGCCGATGCTGGGGATTTCTCGACCTTTCCACTGCGATTCGCAGAGCAGGGCGACCGCTGGTCGCCCCTACGAGGCGGCGTCGAAGCGGATATCTGTTGCCTTCGCTCCGGAAGAGTTTCACTTCGATCGCGCCGCAGCGATGAAGAATCCGGGCTAGGGACAGGTCGCGACCTGTCCCTACTCGTGGCTTTGTTGGTTTACCCGCCCACGACTTTCCCGCCAATCGCCGCGGCGCGGTTGGCCGCCTTCGGTTTGGTATTGACCTGAATAATTCGATTGGTCCCGCTCTGGTGGATCAACAGATTACCATCGCGCGTTGGTCGCATGTGGCGCAGGATGCCGGAATAAACGTTGCCTGAGGGAATCGGCCAGCTCTGAAATTTTTCCGTCGCCGGATCGAAGCGCACCAGCGCGTCCGGGCGCTGCGCCGATTCGTTGTACCAGACGATGCCATCGACCACGGCGATCGCATAGGGGTGCGACTTCGGCCCACTCGGCGAGGCCCATTCTTTGTATTGGCCGGTTTTCGGGTCCATCTTACCGAGCCGCCCCAGGCCCGAGTTGACGTACCAAACGGTGCCATCGGCCGCGAGATCGAGACGGCGCACCGTGGTTCCCTCGGGCAGTTCGAACTGCTGAATCGCCAAGGTCTCCGGATCGATTTTCAAGACGCAGTTGCTGCCATTGCAGGACACCCAAAGATTGCCGTCAGATGCGACTTTGATGCCGTAGGGCCGGGCGTTTTTGCGCGGCACCGGCACCAACTTGATCTCGCCGGTGGAGGGAATCAGGCGGCCGATCATGTTGCTCACTTGCAGGGTGAAAAAGAGTCTGCCTTTCGAATCGAACTCCGCCGTGTGCGGGTCTTTGGCGTTGGGGTCGGGCATTTTGTACTCGGTGATTTTACCCGTCTTCGGTTCGAGCTTGCCAATGGTGCCGTTGCCATTGCCGGTGTACCAGATGTTGCCGTCGCGATCCGGCGTCACGCTGTGCGGCAGAGCTTTGTCCGGCAAGGTGTATTCCCAGACCTCTCCGGTGTCCGGCTTGATGCGACCGACAACGTTGCCGTATTGCCCGCAATACCAGATCGACCCGTCCGGCGCCTGCACTGGGTCGCGCGCGCGCTGACCTAGCTGCGGCACATGCCATTCTTTCATGCTGATCTGAAACGAGCCGGAGACTAAGTTAGGCTTGCGCTCGGTATGGGGCGGAAAGTTCGCCGCCAGGTATTCGGTGACCTTGTCGCCGGCCGGCGTGCCGTCGATCTTGATCATGGTGCCGATCAATTCTTTCCAATGCTCGCGCGTGTAGCCGGAGCTGCGCGTAATCAAATTCAAGTCATGACAGGTCGAGCACAGACCCTGCACCATCGGTTTGGCTTCGCCGTCCGGCAACTGCACCGGCTGCGCCTGACCCGCCAACGCGGCCTGCGTCAAGCAAAGCGCCATCGCCCATGCAGCCAATAATTGTTTGATCATAACTCCCCTCCAGCGCAGATCGTTGTCACAGCTTTGTACACCAATTGACTCAAGAGCGCCAATACGCCGAAGGCCTAACGGAGCTGCCCGTTTGAGCTTTACGAAACGCCGTCGTAGATTCGCCTTACACTGCAGGAGGGATGGTCATGGCACAAAACGAAATCGCACTCATCGTCGGCACTGGCCCAGGCCTGAGCGCCTCGCTGGCGCGACTGTTCAAGCGCGAAGGCATGAAAGTCGCGCTCGCCTCGCGCAGCACCGACAAGCTCGCTGGTTTAGTCAAAGAGATCGATGGCCGCGCCTACGCCTGCGACGCGAGCGATCCCAAAAGTGTTGAGAATTTGTTTCAAGCGGTGGGCCAAGACATCGGCGATCCCACCGTCGTGGTTTACAACGCCAGCGGCCGCGTGCGCGGGCCCTTCGCCGAGTTCGATCCAGAAGAGGTGCGCCAGACAATACTCGTTACATGCTACGGCGGATTTCTCGTCGGCCAGGCGGCCGCCAGACGCATGCTCAAAGCCGGCGGCGGGACAATTTTATTTACCGGCGCGTCGGCCAGCGTCAAGGGCTACGCCAACTCCGCCGCTTTCGCCATGGGGAAAATGGGATTGACAGGACTGGTGCAAAGCATGGCGCGCGAGCTGCAACCAAAAAATATCCATGTCGCTCAAGTCGTCATCGATGGCGGCATCGCTAACCCGGCGCGCCCCGAGCGCATGGCCAGCGCCGGCCCCGACGGCACCCTCGACCCGGACGCGATCGCGCAAACCTATCTACAGCTGCATCGCCAGCACCGAAGCTCGTGGGCATCGCACATTGAATTGAGGCCGTGGACGGAAAAATTTTAGGGAAACGAGAGACATCGTAAAGCGCCAACCCGCTAACTCTTCACCTTCCAGTCCGGAGCGCCGCTCGAATCTTTGAGAGCACGCGCGCCGGCAGCGGCCTAGCCGATGCAGAAGTCAAACTCGGCCGTACGCTGCCAAACGGTTTGGGCTTGAGCTGAATTGGGCTCAGCCCCCAGATGTTCGGCGAGCCGTTTCTCGGGCGCTGTCGGCTCGATCGAATTTTCATTCTAAACGGAAACTCCCGCCGTAACACTCGCTCGGCGCATGGCAGGCCGGCCTTGCGGTTGTCCTGGTTTTGTTCGAAAAAAAAACCCGCCATCTTTGAGCCAAGCCCGCTTGATCAGATCGGCGTATCGCCTGATCTGATAGTCACTCATCTCGCTCATCGAGAGCGTGTTAATCACCAGGTCGAATCGTTCGGGAAGCTGCTCGGCCATGTAGTTCGGCACGAAACGCACTCCTTGATGTGCCCGTTCGAGTCCCACAGTGGTGGCGAGGTTGGGCCAGCTTAACGAAACGTAGAGCCGCGAGAACAACAGCGATTCCGGTAAATCGATGATCGTGTACGATGCGCCCGGATAAGCTTGCATGAACCAGTGACACAAGGCGCCGTAGCCGCCGCCAATCTCTGCCACGCGAACTGCGCCACTCGTCTTCAACTTCTCGTCCAGCCAGTCCGCCAGACCCGACGCATAAACAAGATTGATCCGCTCCTGGTACGTGCAAGTATCGCTGTTGACGATCACACCGTCGACCTCATGCCCCACTTCACCTAAGAGCGCTGGAGGTGTGAACAGAAATCGCCGCGGCAAGCCGTTTGTCATCCGCCGCCAGTCTTCGATGTGGATCCGGTTCTGTTGAGCCAAGCGCTCGGCAATCTCTTGGTCCAAGGTCGCCGACAATTCCATTGTGGCGGCAGAGAATCCGTAGCCGTTACAAACCCGGTACAGACTGTAGCCACTAAAAACCTGGGCAAGCCCGCGGAAGTGAGCGAGTGTCTGGGCATCGGCTTGCGCCACGCGTTGAAACAGACGGACAAATTCGTTGGGCGCATCGTGCGACCAATTGGCATCGGGAAGCGCAAAGCGGCGGTCCACCGCATGGCGCTCGATGTAGGCCTCACGATCGCGTACCCATTCCAGCGCCTCGTCGCAGATCGCTTTGGCACGCGCCAATTGGGCAGCGCAAAGGCGCCGATTGTCGCGCAGCAGCACCGGTCGCGGCGATGGTTGCAGCATCCTGTTCATTTTCCCAGGCCGGCCCGAAGAAAGCTGTAATCCACAACCTCCTCTTGGTCGATCGGTTTTGCAACTCCCAAGGATTTTCGCGCGTCGGCGCGGCGAATCGTTTCATTGTCCAACTCGCGGCGCTTCTTGGCGCTAAATCCGCCCTTCACAAAACCGATGTTGCTCGACACAATCGACGTGATATGCACCCCGGCTCTAGCCATCGGCCATCGAACACCGGCACGCTGGCATTGGTCGCAGCGAGAATGATGTCCACTGCGGTCGCGGCCTTGCGCCGATTGCCGTAGCCTTCATGGGCCTTCCCGAATGCAAGTTGACCGTCAGCGTTGCAGTATCACGCCGAGATAAACCGCGTAAAGGACCAAGAGCAAAAACCCGCGCCGTCTTTCAATCATCCCACCGCGCAGCGGAAACGTGAATGCCACTGCCAAAAAGCCGAACACTAGCGCGACGGTGACATCGCGCCAGGCCACGGTGATCGGATAAATCAGCGCCGCAACGCCGATGATGAAAACGCCGTTGAAGATATTGCTGCCGAGCACGGTGCCGAGCCCGACTTCGTCGTGGCCGCGCATCTTGGCGATGATCGCGGTCGCCAACTCTGGCACCGAAGTGCCGACCGCCACCACCGTTGCGCCGATGACAAATTCGCCGATGCCGAGGGCGACCGCAATACCCCGGGCGCCGTTGACGATCAAATAGCCCGCGGAAACCAGCAGCGCCAAGCCAACGACGCATTCGGCAATCGCCTTGCCGAGCTTGCGCTCGCCCAAGACATTGCCGGTGGCGCTGCGCTGGCGTTGTGCTGCGATGATCACCGCGATGAGCCAGGCGACAAAGATACAGATCAGAACAGCGCCGTCGAGGCGCGAGATCTGACCGTCCAATATCAAAACACCGGTGATCACCGGGAGCAGCAAAGCAACAGTATAGTCGCGCTTGACGCTGTCGCGCGGGCAGCGAATCGCCGCAATCGTCAGCGCCAACGCAAGGATCAACGCAACATTGACGACATTGCTGCCGAGCGCGTCGCCCAGGGCGATCTGCGGCACGTGCGCCAAGGCAGAGCTCACCGAAACCGCGAGCTCCGGGCTGGAGGTCGCAAAGGCGGCCACGGTGGCGCCGACGATGCCAGGCGGGATCCTGAGGCTGCGCGCCAAACCGACCGAACCGCGGACAAACAATTCGCCGCCCAATCCGGCGCAAACGATGCCCGCAATCAAATAGATATAGTCATTCACGGCTTTGCGGAGATGAAGCTTTGTGGAAACGATTCCTTGGCCGCGCTACTTGTACAAGCCGTCGATGTAGCCCGACTTGTCCAATTCTTGAATAAAGCGCGTGTCCATAAAGTCGCGCGGATTCACCGTGCGCGCCGCCGGGAGTTTCTTGGCGAGCTCGTCGATAAGGTCGTCGGCGCCCTCGATGCGTTCGGATTGAACAGAAGAAATAGCCATCGCGAAAATATCGATTAGCGGGGATACCGGCCTGCGCCGGTATGACAGACTGAATTAGCGGTAGAGTCCATCAATGTAGCCAGATTTATCGAACTCCTCCAAAAAGCGCGTATCAACGAAATCTCTCGCATTGGCGGTTTTCGCCGCTGGCAGTCGTTTGCCCGC
This sequence comes from Deltaproteobacteria bacterium, assembly GCA_016874755.1. Taxonomy (NCBI): domain Bacteria; kingdom Pseudomonadati; phylum Myxococcota; class Myxococcia; species Deltaproteobacteria bacterium. Next base: position 97,245 of record VGTH01000019.1, read on the forward strand.
TTCTTCGAAGATGGGCTTGAAGCCATCGAGATTCGGATAGGGCTTTGGCTGAATGAAGCTGCGCAAAAGCTGGTAGGACTCTTCCAGCTCCCGCTCATCTTTAATCTGCATGTGCTTGCTGATCGCGCGCTTCGCCACAGCGGGATTGCCACGCATGAAATGAATGCCGTCGATCATCGACTTGACCGCTCGGCGCACGACGTCGGTATGCCGAGAAATAAACTTCTGCGTTGTGTTCAAGCCCGTCTGCTGAAGAACAACATCCATCTCCTGCATGTTCAAGAGCACGCGCAACCCCTGCGCGGTGAGTTTCTTGTCGTAGGGCGGCTGCATGATCGCCGCGTCGATCGTCTTTCCTGTGGCCAGCGCATTCACCATGATCGGCACATCGCCCGTCTGGATCAGCGTCACATCCTTCTCGGCGTCAAGCCCGAGTTTCGCCAACAACAAGCGCGTCGTCCAATCGCTCACGGTGCCAAAGCGGGTGACACCGAAACGCTTGCCCTTCAAATCAGCCACTGAGCGAATCTCCGGTTTAACTACCAGCCGATAGGTCGGCTTGTGCAGAAAACTTAGCAGCATGACGACGTCCGCGCCTTGCAAGCGCGCCGGCGTTAAGAGACTCGCGGAATAAACGCACATCTGGATCTCGCCGGCGATCATCGCCGTCTGGCCAAGCGTCGTTTGTAAGTAGAGAATTTCGGCATCGATGCCGTTCTTCTCGAACAGCTTCGCTTCGTGCGTCACCCAGAGCATCGAGTTAGTAATCGTCGCGCCGGAGTAGCCGATGCGGATTTTGTCCGCGGCAAAAGTCATTTGCGCGGTAAACATCAAAGAACCAACTAAAAACAGTGAAACAAATTTCATGCGATATTTTCTTCCCAAATGCTTCCCCTGACGCAAAGAGGGCGCGATAAATCGCGCCCCTAGATCCGAATCCCTTTTGCGTCCTTTGCGTTTTTTGCGGCTATTCTTCTCTTAGTCTTTAACCACCTTCGTCACACTCCGCGTCGAGCCGCCTTCCGGCGTGCTCTGCCCCCAGACGTGAACATACTGCGACTGCGAGCCGTCGCCGCCGGCGACGACGACGAGGATATCCTCTGGCTTGTCAGTAACACGGATGATGCTGTCGCGCGTCAGCTTCAGATCGCTGCGCCGTTTGACGCGCTGCGCGAAGGTTTCATCGGGCAGATCTTTCATGCGGTACGCGGCGCGCTCCCAAACAAACTTCTGCACGTCTTTTTTGCTAAAGCCGTCGCCGGCAATGATCTTGGCGTGCTCCGGACAAACAACCATGATCGCTTCCGGACCTGACGGTCCTTCCATGCGCTGCGCAAAGTTGGTCAGAATACCTTCGGCTTTGGTGCTGTCCAAATCAGAGGCGCGGATCGACGCGTCGGCGCTGATCACCGTCACGGTGCTTTGATATTTGTCGAAGCCGCGCTCGACGTGCAGCGGCTCCCACGGGCTGACTTCTTCGTTCTCGCCGATGCAGATGGAAAATTTTCCCGGCCAGCCGAGCGTTGCCTTGCAAGTCGTGCCGGGCAGGGAACCGCCGAGGTTGCGCTTGACCATCTGCACGAAGCGGCCAATGGTCGCGTTGGCGCGCCAGCCTTCGCCAAGCGCGTTAGACCCGCCGTTGACGTTGATCTTCTTGCGCACCGGGCCGTTGATGATCGCCATCACCGCCGGTCCGCCGGTGGTTGCCTGGAGCGCGTAGAGATTCAGCTTGGGATCGCAGAGACCTTCGACAACCGCGATCAACACCGGCATGTACTCGGGCTTGCAGCCGGAGAGCACACCATTGATCGCGGTCTTCTCGACGGTGGCGGGCGCCCAACGCGGCGGCACCGAACCGATCACTTCGTCGGGCTTGCGCTTGGTGCCGGCGAGCATCTTGGCCACCCGCTCTTCGGTCGGGGGAATGACAGGCATGCCGTCGGACCAGCCCTTTTCGATGAAATATTCTTGCGCTTCCCAAATATCGTCAGGAATTTCGACGCGTTCTGCCTGGAGTGCTGCTGTGGCCATGGGTTTGTTCCTCAAACTGATTGTAACGAGTGAGAGCTAAGTCGAGTCAGTTCCGAGAGTCAACCATAAATAAATTGGCGGTATAAAAGCATCTCGGGCTCCGAATCTCGCGCATTAACACGCGATCCGAAACCCGAGACTCAAAACGATTACTCAAGCCACCTTCTGTTTGGCGGTGGGCTCAAGCAGAATATCGACCAACTGGTCGAGCGCCGCTTCGGCTTTTTGCTTCACTTCTTCGATCTTGACTGTGCCGATGGGATGTTTGACCACGAGCACCGGATGATCGGGCGCGCCGAAGGCTTCTTTCTCGGACTTCGCCAACGCGGTGAACGCGTCGGTGATGAAAGTCACGGCAAACTTGCCGCGCTTTTGGATTTCGAGTGAGTCGTGGACACTCCACGACGTGCACGACCCTCAATCTCCCAGGCCGGCGAGGACAAAGTCCGCCTCGCCCGCCAGCTCCTCGATATAATTCTTCGGCGCCCCTTGCTGCGCCGTCAGCTTGCGCCGCGTAATCACGTTGGCCGCGCCATAGCGTTCTTTGAGCAGCTCAGCCAGCCGCTCTGCCAACTTGTCGGCGTTGGGTTTGCTGTTATCGAGTATGCCGATGGTTTTGCCTTTTAGGCTCGTGAGGCGCGGCACGGAAGTGATTTTCGCCGCCGAAACCTGCGCCTTCCCTTCCGGACTGAGAACAATCATCTCATTATCCTCCTATGTTAGACGATCCGAAGACTTACCTTGGGACTATAATTGACCTTTGCGGCTTATGTCAAAGGTAGGAATTGGTACAAAAAGTCGCATCGCCCTTTTGACCAACCCAACGATCCACTCGTCGGTGAAAGAGTCGGCGGAGTCAATGTTTTCGGTGGCGGCTTGGCCCTTTACAACAGGAGTGGCGAGTTCGTCGGCGGCGTAGCTGTCAGCGGCGACACCTCGTGCACCGCATCGTTCGCGCACAATTCATTTGACAGCTTGAAAGTGCACCGGCTAGTATCGCGCCGATCACCCGTTACTTCCTGAAAGGACTCTTCCAATGAACTGGCTCTTCGAGACCGACGATTCATTTGCGT